>NZ_JBBARU010000003.1:0-105081 GCF_040399605.1 Rhodovarius sp.
TGCACTAACGCAGGCCACTCACTCGGGCAGCCATTTTAACCACAGATAATCTGACAAGAAGGATTGAGACCATGGAAGTTGCAGCCGCGAAGGCGCTTGGCGCCGGTATCGCCGTGATCGCCCTGTTCGGTGTTGGCCTGGGCATCGGCAACATCTTCTCCTCGCTGATCACCAGCGTGGCGCGTAACCCCGCCGCCCGTGACGCCGTCTTCCCGATCGGCATTCTGGGCTTTGCGCTGACGGAAGCGGTGGCGCTCTTCGCTCTGCTGATCGCCTTCCTCATCCTCTTCGCCTGATCCGGCTTGGGGGGCCGCCGCCGGCGGGCCCCCGCCCCATCATTCGAACAGGGAGGGCGCGATGCCGCAGCTCGATTTCGCCAACCCGATGGTGCTGGCGCAGGCCGTATGGCTGCTGGTCATCTTCGGCGGCCTTTACTTTATCCTGAACAGCTATGTGCTGCCGCAGGTGGCCACGGTGCTGGAAGACCGCGCCCAACGGATCGCGGCCGACCTTGACGCCGCGCGTGCGTCCAAGCTCTCGGCCGATGCCGCTATGGCAGAGTTGCAGGCGGCGACCGCCAAGGCCCGGGCCAAGGCACAATCCGCTATTGCCGCCGCCGTGCAACAGGCCAATGCCCAGGCTCAGGCCCAGGCTGAGGTTCTCAATGCCCGCCTGGCTGAGCAGATCACCGCGGCCGAGGGCCGGATCAGCGCCTCGCGCGATGCCGCCATGGCCTCGCTGCGCAGCGTTGCCACCGATACCGCGACCGCCCTTGTCACCCGCCTTGTCGGCCGTGCCGATGCGGCGGCAGTGGATGGCGCCGTGGGCCGTGCGCTCAGCGCGCGTGGGAGCCTCTGATGCATCACCATTACGAACATTTCTGGCTTGACCCTAAATTTTGGGTTGCGGCCAGCTTCACGATCTTTGCCGCCCTGGCGATTAAATTTGCCTGGGGGGAATTGACCGCAATGCTCGATGGCCGCGGGCAGCGCATTGCAGCCGAATTGGCCGAGGCGGCACGCCTTCGCCATGAGGCTGAGGAGATGCTGCGCAAGGCCGAGGCTGAGCGTCAGGCGGCGATGGCGGAAGCTGCCGCCATGATTGAACGTGCCAAGTCCGAGGCCGAGCGTGTGGCCGCCAATGCCGCGGCCGATGCCCTGGCGCAGGCCGCCCGGCGCGAGAAAATGGCCATGGACCGCATTGCCGCGGCCGAGGCCTCTGCCGTGGCCGAGGTGCGCTCTGCCGCGGCCGAAGTGGCCACGATCGCCGCACGCAGCCTCATCGCCGAGACCTTCTCGGCTGAGGATGACGCGGCGATGATCGACCAGGCGGTGACTGAATTGCCCAAAGCGCTGCGCGCAGCCTGAGGGGAAAAGCCATAGCCCGGCCCAGGCCGGGGCGGGCATTTTGGCCGTTAGTGATTCGCGGCGGCGGTATTTCCAGGCTGGGGCAATATGCTCTAGCCTGGGTCCCACCGAAACAGCGACAGGTCAAACATCCATGCGTAAAATCTTTGCCGCCGCCCTCCTGGCGGGCACAATGCTGGCTGGCATCGCCAATGCCAATGTCTTCCGTTGGGCAAATGACGGTGACGTCAATTCGATGGACCCCTATACCCGGTCCGAAACCTTTCTGCTGACCTTCAACGCCAATATCTATGAGCCGCTGCTGCGGAGCGACCGGGAGCTGCGCCTTCAGGCCGCGCTGGCCGAGCGTTGGGAGCAGGTGAACCCGCTGACCTGGCGCTTCCATATCCGCCGCAATGTGCGCTTCTCGGATGGCTCGCCGCTGACGGCCGAGGATGTGGTGTTCTCCATCGCCCGCGCCCGGGGCCCAGGCTCCAATGTCGCAGCGTATTTCGCTGCCGTGGCTGAGGTGCGCAAGGTCGATGACTTCACCGTGGACCTCGTCACCCGCAACCCCAGCCCCATCCTGCCCGAGGAATTGACCAGCTTTGGCATCATGTCCAAGGCCTGGCTGGAGCGGAACAATGCGGCGCGCGTGGCTGACCTGACCTCACGCGAGGAAAATTTTGCGACGCGCAACGCCATGGGCACCGGCCCCTTCGTGCTGGTGAGCCGCGAGCCGGATCGGCGCACCGTTCTCGCCCCGAACCCGCTCTGGTGGGACCGGCCCGAGCACAATCTGACCCGGGTGGAGTTCAACGTCATTGCCAATGACGCGACCCGCGTGGCGGCGCTGCTGAGCGGTGAGGTGGATATGATCTACACCGTGCCGCCGCAGGATATGGAGCGCATTGGCCGCACGCCGAATCTGCGCATCATCCAGGGGCCGGAATTGCGCACCATCTATCTGGGCATGGACCAGATGCGCCCCGAATTGCTGAAGAGCGATGTGCGCGGCCGCAACCCCTTCCAGGATGTGCGGGTGCGCCGGGCGATGTATCAGGCGATCGATATCGAGGCGATCCGCACCCGGGTGATGCGCGGCCAGGCGCGGCCGACCGGGCAGATTTTTGGCCCCGGGGTGAATGGCTTCGTCGAGGCCAATGACACCCGCCCGGCGGTGGATCTTGAAGGTGCCCGCCGCCTGCTGGCCGAGGCGGGCTATCCCAATGGCTTTGGCGTCACCCTCGATTGCCCGAATGACCGCTATGTGAATGACGAGGCGATCTGCACCGCCGTCGTCTCCATGCTGGCGCGGATTGGCGTGCGCGTGACGCTCAATGCGCAGACCCGGGTGCGCTTCTTCGCCGAGGTGAATGGCCCGCGCTACAATACCAGCTTCTATCTGCTGGGCTGGACGCCCAATACTTATGACGCGCAGAACGCGCTGTTCAACCTGGCGGGCACGCGCGATGGCACGCGCGGGGTGTTCAACAATGGCGGCTATTCCAACCCGCGCTTCGATGCGCTGGTGAGCCAGATCGAGGTGGAGACCACCCCAGCGCGGCGGCAGGCGTTGATTACTGAGGCGAGCCGACTGTTGCAGGAGGATGTGGCCTATATCCCGCTGCACCAGCAGCAGGTGGTTTGGGCTTCGCGCAGCAATATCACGCTGCAGCAGCAGGCTGATAATGGCTTCCCGCTGCGGCTGGTGCGGGTGGGTAACTAAGTATCGGCTGCTTCCCGCCAGGGCCTGGGTGGCCCTGGCGGGGGTGCGGCCTCAGCGTGCCGCGGCGCTGGCGGCGGCCAGGAAGTTCGCCTGGGTGTCCTCGGCAATGCGGAACCATTGCGTCTGATCGAGGCGATAGGCATCCCAGGTCTGATGGATGCGGCGGAAGCGCGGATTGGCAGCACCCACCTCAGCGTAGAATTCCTGCGTGGCGCGGTAGCTGGCATTGAGCACCTCACGCGGGAAAAGGCGAAGCTGGGTGCCCGCCGCGATCAGCCGGCGCAGCGCGGTGGGGTTGAGGCTGTCATAACGCGCCATCATCCAGTGCCAGGTTTCGGAGCAGGCGGCCTCGAGGATCGCCTTGTAATGGCTCGGCAGCGCCTCATAGGCAGCGGGGTTCACCATCATGTCGATGGAGGGGGCGTATTCCCACCAGCCCGGGGCGTAATAGAAGCGTGCAACGCGCTGGAAGCCCAGCTTTTCGTCATCATACGGGCCGACCCATTCGGCGCCATCGATCACGCCGCGTTCCAGGGAGGGGTAGATATCGCCGCCGCCGATGAGCTGCGGCACCACACCGAGCTTTTGCAGGATATTGCCGCCGAAGCCGGCAATGCGGAATTTCAGCCCTTGCAGGTCGGCCACCGAGTTGATCTCGCGCCGGTACCAGCCGCCCATCTGAGCGCCGGTATTGCCGGCGGGAATGCCGACCACGCCCTGGTCACGATAGACCTCGGCCAGGGCCTGCTTGCCACCGCCCTCCTGCAGCCAGGACCAGAGCTGGCGCGACGACATGCCAAAGGGCAGGCAGGTCGCGATGCACAGCGAGGGGTCCTTGCCGAGATAGTAATAGGCCGAGGTATAGCCGCATTCGACGCTGCCATTGCCCACGGCATCCATCACCTGCAGCGCGGGCACCACCTCGCCCGGGCCGAAGGGGGTGATCTCGAAGGCGCCATCGGTCATTTCGCGCACGCGGCGGCAGATGCGCTCATGCGCGCCATAGAGCGTGTCCAGGCTCTTGGGGAAGCTGCCGGGCATGCGCCAGCGGATGCGCGTCTGGGCATGGGTGATGGCCGGCATGGCCAGAATGGGGGCCACCGCACCGGCGGCCAGAATATTGCGACGATCCATGGGGCAATTCCTCGTTGGTTTCCTATGTTCCAAGCTTGCGCGGGAGTGCATTGATGCGCAACTGGGATTATTGTAGCCTCCGGGTGAGCGCTTGGCTCAGCGCTGTTGGCTGGCGAGCGCGAGAAAATTCGCGATACTGTCCTCAGACAGGCGGAACCATTGCGCCTGGTCGCGGCGATAGGCCTCCCAGCCCTGGCGGATGCGGCCGAATCGCGGATTGGCGGCCCCCATTTCGGCGTAGAATTCCTGGGTGGCGCGGTAGCAGGCCATCAGCACATCGCGGGGGAAGAAGCGCAGTTGCGTGCCTGAAGCGATCAGGCGGCGCAGCGCTGTGGGGTTTTGGCTGTCATAGCGCGCCATCATCGCATGCCAGGTGCCGGCGCAGGCCTCCTCGAGGATGGCCTTGTAATGGCTGGGCAGCGCCTCGTAGGCGGCGGGGTTGATCATGAGGTCGAGCGAGGGGGCGTATTCCCACCAACCCGGCGCGTAATAATATCGCGCCACGCGCTGGAAACCGAGTTTTTCGTCATCGTAGGGGCCGGCCCATTCCGCGGCGTCGATCACCCCGCGCTCAAGGGCGGGGTAGACATCGCCGCCGCTGATCAATTGCGGCACCACGCCCAGGCGGGCGAGAATTTGGCCACCAAAGCCGGCGATGCGGAATTTCAGGCCATTGAGGTCATCGACATCTTTGATTTCCTCCCGGAACCAGCCGCCCATCTGTGCGCCGGTATTGCCGGCGGGAATGGCGATTACCCCCTGGTCACGATAGACCTCGCGCAGCGCCTCGCGCCCGCCGCCATCCTGCAGCCAGGACCAGGTTTGCCGCGAGTTCATGCCAAAGGGCAGGCCGGTGCCGATGCATAGCGCCGGATCCTTGCCGATATAGTAGCTGGCCGGGGTATAGCCGCATTCCACGCTGCCGCTGGCCACCGCATCCATCACCTGCAGCGCCGGCACCAATTCGCCCGGGCCGAAGGGGGTGATCTCGAAGGCGCCATCGGTCATCTCCCGCACGCGGCGGGCGATGCGCTCCATCCCGCCATAGATCGTGTCGAGGTTTTTTGGGTAGCTGCCGGGCATGCGCCAGCGGATGCGCGTCTGGGCATGGGTGAGGGCCGGGATCGCCAGCATGGGTGCCACCGCGCTGGCTGCGAGAATATGACGACGGATCAAGGCTTAATTCCTTACCGGAGGGCTTGATTGGCGAGGTTGCACGCCCCGATGCCCCATGCAACTGATTGTTGCTGCAAAGCAGAGGGAACGTCATGGAAAAGATCGGCTTTATCGGCCTGGGCAATATGGGCCGTGGCATGGCGAGCAATATTCGCCGCAAGCAATTCGCCATGATGGTCTATGACCTGAATCCCAAGCCGGTGGCGGCGCTGATGGAGTTGGGCGCCGAGGCGGCCGCCGATGTGGCGGCGCTGGGGCGGGCGAGCAGCATTGCCATCACCATGCTGCCGGGGCCCAAGGAGGTTTCGGCCACCGCCGCCACGCTGTTGGAGCATATGGCGCCGGGCAGCCTGCTGATCGACATGTCCACTGTTGACCCCGAGACGACGGACGCCCTGGCGGCGACAGCGGCGGCGAAGGGGGTGGGCTTTGTCGATGCCCCGGTGGGCCGCCTGGCCGCGCATGCGGATC
This sequence comes from Rhodovarius sp., assembly GCF_040399605.1. Lineage (NCBI taxonomy): Bacteria > Pseudomonadati > Pseudomonadota > Alphaproteobacteria > Acetobacterales > Roseomonadaceae > Rhodovarius > Rhodovarius sp. The sequence continues at coordinate 5,857 of NZ_JBBARU010000003.1, forward strand.
GGGGCGAGAGCCTGTTTATGGTCGGCGCCTCGGATGCTGATTTCGCCCGGGCGAAACCGCTGCTGGAGGCGATGGGCACCACGATCCATCATTGCGGCGGCCCTGGCAGCGGCACCCGCACGAAGCTGGTGAATAATTACCCCGCCATCATCCTGTGCCAATTGAATGCGGAGGCGCTGTCACTCTCCCAGGGCTTTGGCCTGAACCTGGAAACCACGCTGGAGGTGCTGCATGGCACCACCGCCACCAATGGCCAGTTGAAGGTGAATTGGCCGAATAAGGTGCTCAAGGGCGACATAGCACCCGGCTTTGCCATTGATCTGGCGCATAAGGATTTGTCGCTGATCATGCAGGCGGCCAATGCCGCCCGGGTGCCGCTGCCGGTGGCTGCCGCGGCCCGCGAGGCGTTTTCTGCCGCCCGTGCCCAGGGCAATGGGGCCCTGGATTTTTCCGCAATGCTGGATGTGCAGTGCCGGGTGGCGGGGGTTAAGCCGCCACGCCTGGCCTGAAGGCTTCTGGCCCAAGAGGCTGATGCGAAGCGCTTGTGTTGGGGGAAAAGAGCGAAAGGGCTTTGGCCTCCCGCGCCCTCCCACCAGGGACGACATATACGTCGACGATTTTCCCAAACTTTTGAAAATTATCAAAATAAACAATCTAACGAAGGTGCAGAAAACTCAGTCTCCTGCTGGGGTGCTCGAGGGGCAAAGCCCCTCGATCTTGTTGCCCCTCGCTCTTGGTCTCTCAGCAGGCTGCCAACTCACACCACCGGGCTGCGCCCGCCATCGACATTGATGGCGGTGCCGGTGATGTAGCCGCCCATCTCGCTGGCCAGCAGCAGCGCTTGGGCGGCGAATTCATGCGCATAGCCCATGCGGCCGAGGGGGACGGTTTTGCCCTGCTCGGCCTTCCATTCCTCCCAGGTGATGTTGCGCTGCTCGCTGGCATGGCGGCGCACCCATTGGTCGCTCTCGATGATGCCGACCAGCATGGCGTTCACCAGCACATTATGCGGCGCGTATTCATTGGCCAGCGCCTTGGTCAGCGCCATGCCGGCCGCACGGCTGACCGAGGTGGGCGTGGAGGTCGCCGCCGGCGCCTTGGCGCCGATATTGAGCACATTGATGATCCGGCCCCATTTGCGCTCGGCCATGCCCGGCAGCACGGCGCGGCAGAGGCGGATGGCGGCCATCAGCTTGAGGTCCAGGTCATCCTTCCACAGCGCCTCGGAAATTTCGAGGAAGGGGCCGCGCTGCGAGGTGCCGGCATTATTGACCAGGATATCCACCTGGCCGAGGCCGGCGATCGCGGCGGCCGCGGCATCGGCGCAGCCCTGCTCGGTGCGGATATCGGCCGGCACCGTCACCACTTTGGCCCCCGGGGCTGCGGCGCGGATTTCGGCTGCCGCGGCCTCCAGCGCCTCGGCACCGCGGGCGACGAGGGCGACATGGCCGCCCGATTCGGCGAACATCTTCGCCATGGCCAGCCCCAACCCCTTGGAGCCGCCGGTGATCATGGCCGTGCGGCCGTCCAATGTGATATGCATGTGTTGTCCCTCCGAAGCCGCAATGTAACCACGACCTGGGCGGAAGGGCCATCAGGCGGGGACTAATCCGGCAGGCAGCGCACCGCCCCGGGCTGGGCGGAGGGGGTTGGCTGGGTGCCCGGCGGGCAGGGCATTTGGCCGCGATGGGGCGCGGGCAGGCCGGTGTCCCAGCCGCGCGCCTCACTGTCATCGCCAAAACCGCCGGTGGCGGGGACGCAGCGCCCACCGCGCCGGCCATTCACCGCGCGCTGCGGCGTGCCGCCATGCGGGCAGAGGTAGCGCCTTGCCGCCTCCATCGCCGCTGATGTGGGCCGCGGCGGGGGCGCGCGCTGCGCCTCGGCCGTCCCGGCCAGCAGGATCATGGTTGCGAGCATGGCCCAGCCATGCCTACTTGGCCTCGCCATGGTGGAGTATCGGCGGATGAGTGAGCAGGTCATTGTCGAAACACGTGAGAGCAGGCGTTCCTACGGCGCATGGGGAATTTTCGTGGCCATCCTGTGTTTGGGCCTTCCCTTTCTGGGGCGCCAGCGGGTGCGGGTGACCAATGAGCGGATCGTCATCGAATCGGGGTTTTGGAACAAGGTGCGCGATGATGTCGAAATCTTTCGCATCCGCGATGTGGTGGTGAAGCAGAATATCTGGAACCGGATGTTCGGCATTGGCGATGTGGTGGTGAAGGCGACCGAGGGGCGGAGCGAGGAAATCCATGTCCTGCGGGGCATGCCGGATCCGTTGGCGGTGAGCGAGGCGATCCGCCAGGCCTGGAACCAAGCTGCCCGCCCCACCGGCCCCGCCACCGCGCTCGACTGATGTCCCGCCGCCCGGCCAACCCCGATGAGGCGGTGCGCCCCACCCGGGATGTCGACCCGATGGAGGCGCTGGAAGCCCTGCCGCGCGCCGATATCGCCGTGTTGGAAACCTCGCAGCCCAAGCTGATCGACGCCGCCCTGCGCGGCGCCGTGGTGCTCACCCGGCATGGGCGGGATGCATTCGTGCTGCTGCCGGTGGATGAATTCCAGACCCTGGCGCGTGAGGCCATGGCGCGGCGCATCACCTCGAAGCGGGTGATCGAGGGCTGAGGGCGGCGGTTCCGATAGACATTCGGGGCCGGCTCAGGGCAGATACAGGCATGGCCGAACGCCCCTCTCCTCAGGATTCGCGCCGGACCCGCGCCGGCTGATGGCCCACGCGACCGATATCTTCCCCGAGCCTTCGCCGGAACCTTCGGATGAGCCGGCACGCAAACCGGTCTCGGCCACGCTGGCGCGGCTGCGCATTGCCGGGTTCAAGAGCTTCGCCGAGCCCACCACGGTGGAGATTCGCCCGGGCCTGACCGGCATTGTCGGCCCCAATGGCTGCGGCAAATCCAATGTGGTGGAGGCGCTGCGCTGGGCGATGGGCGAGAGCAGCGCGCGCTCGCTACGGGGCGGCGAGATGGATGACGTGATCTTCGCTGGCACCGCCACCCGCCCGGCGCGCAACCTGGCCGAGGTGACGCTGAGCCTGGAGGATGCGCTGGGCGTGGCCCCCGCACCGCTCGATGGCGAGCATGAATTGGAGATAGCCCGGCGCATCACCCGGGGCGAAGGCTCGGGCTATCGCATCAATGGGCGTGAGAGCCGGCAGCGCGATGTGCAAACGCTGTTTGCGGATCTGGCCTCCGGGCCGCGCGCCTCAGGCATGGTCAGCCAGGGCCGGGTGGCGACGCTGATCGCGGCCAAGCCGGAGGAGCGGCGCGCGGTGCTGGAGGAGGCGGCGGGCATTGCGGGCTTGCGGGCCCGGCGGCACGAGGCGGAGCTGAAACTGCGCCAGGCGGAGAACAACCTGCTGCGCGCCGATGACCTGACCGGGCAATTGGAGGCGATGCGCGAATCGCTTGGCCGGCAGGCAAAGCAGGCGAGCCGCTACCGCAACCTTTCGGGGCTGGTGCGCGATGCCGAGGCGGCGATGTTCGCCCTTATGGTGGCGCGCGCCGGCATGGCGGTGGAGGCCGCGGGGGAGAATCGCAGCGCCGCTTTGGCCGCGACCCGCCGGGCGGAGGCCCAGGCCGAGGCCGCGACCATCGCCGCGCATGAGGCCGAACAGGCCCTGCCCGCCCCCCGCGCCGCCGAGGCCGAGGCGCGCACTGCCCTCGAACGCCGCAGGCTGGAGGCCGAAGGGGTGGAAGCGGCCCTGGCCCGCGCCCAGGCCGCGCTCGAGGCCGCCCGGGCCTTGGCGACGCAAATCGCCGCCGACCTCGCCCATGCCGAGGCGATGGCCGCCGATGCCGCCCAGGCCGAGGCCCGCGCCGGGCGCGAGGATGCCGCCGCCGCCCAGGCCCTGGCTGCCCTGCCCGCCCGGGTTGAGGATACCACTTCGCGGCTGAGCATGGCCGAGGAGGCGGTGCGCGCGGGCGAGCAGGCGGCCAATATCGCCACCGACGCCGCCGCCCAGGCCGCCGCCCAGGCCAATCAGATGGCGGCCGAACTCGCCTTTGCCGAGCAGCGGGCGCGTCGGCTCGCCGAACAGCAAGCCCGGCTGGAGGCCGACCACGCCGCCGCCGAGGCCACCGCCGTGCCACCCGAAGCCCTGGCGACAGCCGAGGCCGAGGGCGAGGCACGCGGGGTGGCGCAGCGCGAGGCCCGCGCCCGGCTGGAGGCGGCGGAGGCGGCCCGGGCCGAGGCGGCGAACCAGGCGGCCGAGGCCAATCGGGCCATGGGGGATGCCGAGGCCAATCGCGCCCGGACCCGGCGGGAGTTGGAATCGGCCGAGGCGCGGGCCCGCCGCGCCGCCGATCAGGCCCAGGCCATCACCCGCCAGCATGAGCAGGCGCTGGCGCAGCGCGTGGCCGCCGAGGCCCTGGCCAAGGCCGAGGCAGCGCAGGAGGCGGCCGAGGCCGGAGCGCGCGCCACCGCCCAGGCGCTGAGCGAGGCCGCCACCGCCCGGCAGGAAGCGGCCGAGGCGCTGGGCCTCGCCCGCCAGGGGGCCAGCGCCGCTGAGGCCGCCGTCACCCGCCTCGCGGCTGAGGTGGAGGGGCTGAGCGCCACCCTAGCCGGGGCCCGCCCGGCCAATGCGGCGCCGATTATTGATGCCATCACCGTGCCCGAGGGGCTGGAAGCGGCGCTGGGGGCGGCGCTGGGTGAGGCTTTGGATTCAGCGCGCGACCCGCATGCGGCGCGGCATTGGCGCGCCTTGCCGCCGCTGGCCGTGGCAGCCGCCCTGCCGGCGGGGGCGACGGCGCTGGCTGATCTGGTGCAGGCGCCGCCGGAATTGGCGCGGGCCTTGTCGCAGATTGGGCTGATCGAGGGCGATGGCGCGGGATTGCAGGCGGCGCTGGCCGCTGGGCAATCCCTTGTGGACCGGGCGGGCAAGCTCTGGCGCTGGGATGGCCATACGGTGGCGGCCGGTGGGCCCAATCCGGGGGCGGCGCGGCTGCAGCAATTGGCCCGGCTGCGGCAGGCCGAGGCGAAGTTTTCCGCCCTGCGCGCGGCGGAGGCGGCGGCGGCGGAGGCCCGCAGCGCGGCCCAGCGCGAGGAAAACAGAACCGCTCAGGCCGAGGCCGCCGCCCGCAGCGCGCGCGATCAGGCCGAGGCCACGGCGCGGGAAACCCGGCGCATGGCGGCCGATATCGCCGCCCGCCACGCCGCCGCGGAGGGCCGGCTGGCCGCGCTGGCGCCGCAAATCGCCCGAATGGCAGCGGAAAGCGAGGAGGCCGAGGCCGGGCTGCGCGCGGCCCGGGCGGCGCTGGCGGCGCTGCCGGAGATGGCCGCGCTGGCCCAGGCGCAGGCGGCCACCGCCCTTGGCCTGCGTCAGGCCCAGGCCGAGGAGCATGCGGCGCGCGAGGCCCGGCGCATGGCCGAGACGGCGCTGGAACAGGCGCGCGGCACGGCCTCGGCGCTGGCGGCGCGCGCGGCCTCGGCGGCGGCGCGTATTGCGGCTCTCGCGCCGCAGCGCGAGCGGCTGGGCGCGGAATGGCGTGAGGCGGAGGCCTCGCTGGCGGCCTCGCGCGCTGCCCGGGCCGCGCTGCCGGACCTCGCCACCGCGCGCGAGGCGGTGGAGCAGGCCAGGCGCAGGCTGAGCGAGGTGCGCGGCGCCGAAAACACCGCCCGGGCCGAGCGCGCCAGCTTGCTAGCGGAGGGCGAGCGGCTGGCCCTCCGCCGCGCCAGCCTGGCTGAGGAGCGCGCCGGCTGGGCGGCTCGGCGGGAGGATGCGGCCGGCCGCGTGACGGGGCTGCAGGCGCGGGCCGAGGCCGCCGTGGCCGAGGTGGCGCGGCTGGCGGATTTGCCCTCAGAGGCCACAGCCCAGCGCGATGCCGCCGCCCGCCACCTCGCCGCCGCCGAGGCCGCGCATGCCGAGGCACAGGCCGCGTTGAATGCGGCCGAGGCCCGGCTACGCGCTGCCCTTGATACCAGGCGTGACGCCGATGCCGGCTTCAGCATTGCGCGCGAAAACCAACTGCGCGCCGAGGCGGCGCTGGAGGCGGCACAGACCGCCGGGCAGGCACTAGCCGCCCGAGTGATCGAACGGCTGGGTGAGGATGCCAGCCTGCCAGACCCTGGCGAAGACCCAGGTGAGGCCGCCGAGGAGCGCGCCCGGCGCAAGCTCGACCGGCTGAGCCGTGAGCGGGAGGAGATGGGGCCGGTCAATCTTCGTGCTGAGATTGAATTGGCCGAGGTGGAGCAGCGGCTGGTCGATATCGCCCGCGAGCGGGAGGAGATCACCGCCGCCATCGCCAAGCTGCGCGGCACGATCGGGCATTTGAACCGCGATGCGCGGGCGCGGCTGCGCGAGGTGTTCGACCGGGTGGACCGGGAATTCCAGGCGCTGTTCCAGAAACTCTTCGGCGGTGGCCGGGCGCATATTGCGCTCGTCGGCAATGAGGACCCGCTGGAGGCTGGCCTCGAGATTTTCGCCGAACCGCCGGGCAAGAAGCTCTCTGCCCTCTCGCTGCTCTCAGGCGGCGAGCAGGCGCTGACGGCGCTGTCGCTCATCTTTGCGGTGTTTCGCTGCCAACCGGCGCCGGTTTGCGTGCTCGATGAGGTGGATGCGCCGCTGGATGACGCGAATGTCGAGCGGCTTTGCGACCTGCTTGATGCCATGGTGCAGGATGGCGCGACCCGCTTTCTCATTATTACCCACCACGCGCTGACCATGGCGCGGATGCATCGGCTCTATGGCGTGACGATGCAGGAGCGGGGGGTTTCGCGGCTGCTGAGTGTTGATTTGGGCCAGGCGGTGGCGATGGTGGAGCAGCCGCTGACTTGAACACAGGGGTGGTATGAACCCACTGGTTCGTTCAAACTTGCGCCATGGAAAAACGCAGCCGCGCGCCGGAGCAGACCCGCCGCGCCATTATTGATGCCGCCATCGTGGAATTCGCCGATAAGGGGCTGAGCGGCGCCCGGGTGGATGAGATCGCCGCGCGCACCGCCACCACCAAGCGGATGATCTATTATTATTTCGGCGGCAAGGAGCAGCTCTACGCCACGGTGCTGGAGGAGCTGTATGGCGGCATTCGCGATGCCGAGCGGGCGCTGGATCTGGACCGCCTCGCCCCCATGGCGGCGCTCAAGCGGCTGGTGGAGACGACTTTTGACTATCATGCCGCGCATCCCGAATTCGTTCGGCTGGTGGCGGTGGAGAATATTCATTCCGCCCGGCATCTCGCTTTGCTGCCCAATATCATCGCCCGCAATGCTTCGGTGCTGGAGGGGCTGCAAAGCCTGCTCGACCGTGGCGTGGCCGAGGGGGTGTTTCGCCCGGGGATCGCGGCGCTGGACCTGCATATGCTGATCAGCGGCCATAGCTTTCACCGCGTTTCCAACCGCCACACCCTCGCGGCGCTATTTGGCGAGGATTTGACCCTGGGCGCGGTGGCAGCGCGGCAGCGTGGGATGCTGGTGGAGGTTGTGGCGCGCTATGTCAGCCCCGGGTGACTGATCGCGGCGAGAAAACCCTGGCGCATGCGCGCCGCATCGGGTTCGCGCCCGGTGAAGTGGCGGAAGGCATCGGCCGCCTGATAGACCGCCATGCCGCCGCCATCGGCCACCCTGGCACCCTGGGCGCGCGCGGCCTGGAGCAGCGCCGTGTCGATGGGCACATAGACCACCTCGGCCACCCAGAGATCGGCCCGCAGCAGCGCCGCCGGCAAGGGTAGGCCGGGATGCTTGGCCATGCCCATGGGGGTGGCATGCACCAGGCCGTGGGCTGCCGCGATGGCGGGGCCGAGCGCGGCGCCTGCCACGGCGCGGCCGGGGCCGAAATGGGCGTTGAGATTGGCGGCCAGGCCCGCCGCGCGGGTATCATCCATGTCGAAAATCGTGAGTTGCGCGGCCCCCATGGAGAGCACGGCATGGGCCACCGCAGCGCCTGCGCCGCCGGCGCCGATCTGCACCACCTGGCCCATCGCCGCACCGGGCAATTGCAGGCGAAAGCCGGCGGCAAAGCCCGAGGCATCGGTGTTGTGGCCCATACGGCGCCCGGCCTCGAAGACCACGGTGTTCACCGCACCCAGCGCCCGCGCCACGTCGGAGAGCGCATCGAGCAGCGGGATGACCGCCTGCTTGGCGGGATAGGTGATGTTCAGGCCGCGATAGCCCGCGGCCTGCGCGTGATCGAGCAATTGCGGCAGGGCCTCGACGCCCAAGCCCAGCACATCGAGGTCAATGCGGCGATATTCCGAGGCAAAACCCTGCGCCGCCGCCTCGGCCACATGCATGGCGGGCGTGCGGGAGCCGGCAATGCCGCTGCCGATCAGCCCGAGCAGCATGGTGCCGGGGGCGGCGGGGGCGAAGACATCGCGCTCGGCCAAAGGGGGCATGATGGGCTTCCTCAGCATTGTATTGGTGCTTGACGGTTAATGTACCAACCGGTACGTACACGTCAACGACGTAACATCGTCGGGCCAAGGAACATCCATCCAGGGAACGGAGCGCAATCCATGTCAGCCATTTCACGCCGTCAGCTTGCCGCGGGCCTGGGGCTTTTCGCCCTGCCCGCCAGCGCGCAGGAGGCCTTTCTGGGCAGCCGACCCGTTACCATCGTCGTCGCTTGGGCGCCGGGTGGTTCGACCGATTTCGTGGGCCGCCTGGTGGCCCAGGCGCTGACGGCGCAACTCGGTGGCAGCTTTGTGGTGGATAATCGCCCCGGTGCCTCGGGCACGGTGGGCCATGCCTCGGTGGCCCGGGCGCGGCCGGATGGCCATACCCTGCTGATGGGGGTGAACTCCACCTTCGCCATGAGCCGCCATCTCTTCCCGCAGCGCGGCTATGATGATGATCGCGGCTTTGTCGGCATCGGCCGGGTGGCGATCTCGCCGATCATGCTCTGCACCAATGCGCAGAGCGGGGTGCGCGATATTGCCGCTTTCGTGGCGCGGGCGAAGGCACAGCCGGGGCAGATGAGCTATGCCTCCTCTGGGGCGGGTTCCTCGGCGCATCTGGCGACTGAATTGTTCCTCCGTGGCGCTGGCATCACTGTGCAGAACGTGACCTATCGCGGCGGCGCGCCGGCGGTGCAGGCGCTGATCACCAATGAAGTGCAGCTTGCCATGGTTGATGCGGTGACGGCGCTGCCACTGATGCAGGCGGGGCAGATTGTCGCACTCGGCGTCTCGACGCTGGCGCGCAACCCGCTCGCGCCCGCCGTGCCGACCATCGCCGAGAGCGGTTTCCCCGGCTTTGAGGCGACCTCGGATTTCGCCCTGATGGCGCCGGCCGGCACGCCGGATGCGATCATCCGTACGCTCTCCCGTGGCCTGACTGCGGCACTGGCCGATGCCGATGTGGTGGGGCGGATGCGGGCGAGTTCCATCATCCCCACCCCCGGCACGCCGGAGGCCTTCCCGGCCTATCTGACCGCCGAGAGCGCCAAATGGGGTGAGCTGATCCGCGCGCGTGGCATCACACTGGAATAGGCGTATTCACCCGGGAGCAGCCATGAAACGCGCCATCGCCACTGTCTGCCTCTCGGGCTCGCTGCCGGATAAGTTGGAGGCCGCCGCCGCTGCCGGCTTTGAGGGGGTGGAGATTTTCGAGAGTGATCTCCTCACCTTTGAGGGCTCGCCCTCCGAAGCGGGGGCGATGGCGCGTGATCTGGGGCTGGAGATTTCGCTCTTTCAGCCCTTCCGCGATTTTGAGGCCATGCCTTCGCCGCTGCGAGCGCGGAATATGGACCGGGCGGAGCGCAAATTCGACACCATGGCGGCGCTGGGTGCCGGGCTGATTCTGGTCTGCAGCAATACCCAAGCCACCTGCATCGACGACCCCGCCCGCGCCGCCGCTGATCTGCATGAGATGGCCGAGCGGGCGGCCAGGCGCGGCTTTCGCGTGGGTTTTGAGGCGCTGGCCTGGGGCCGCCACACGAAGCGCTGGCGCCAGGCCTGGGACATTGTGCAAAGGGGCGACCACCCTGCGCTGGGGCTGGTGCTGGATAGTTTCCACACCCTCGCACTGGGCGATGATCTGGCAGGGCTTGATGTGCCGGGGGAGAAGATCTTCTTCGTCCAACTCGCCGATGCGCCCCGGCTGGATATGGATGTGCTCAGTTGGTCGCGGCATTTCCGCAATTTTCCCGGCCAGGGGGATCTGGCGGTGGCGGGTTTTACCCGGGCGGTGTTGCAGGCGGGCTATGGCGGGCCGCTCTCGCTGGAAGTGTTCAATGATGAGTTCCGCGCGGCCCCCGCACGGCGCATTGCCCGCGATGGGCTGCGCAGCCTGATCTGGTTGGCCGATCAGGTGGGGTTGGCGCCGCTGCCGGCGCTGCCGCGGCTTTCGGGTATTGAATTCATTGAATTCGCGGTGGATGAGGCGGCGCGCGAGGCGCTGGGTGGCTATCTGGCCACGCTGGGCTTTCATCACGCGGGGACGCATAAATCCAAGCAGGTGGAGCTGTGGCGGGCCGGTGCGGCCAATCTGGTGCTCAATGCCGAGCCCGATAGCGCAGCACAGGAACGCTTCCAGATGACCGGCCCCACGGTCTGCGCCATGGCGCTGCTGGTGGATGACCCGGTCCGGCTGGCGGCCCGCGCCCGCGCCCTGCTGTGCAGCGTCTGGCACGAAAAACGCGGCGCGGGGGAGCGCGATATCCCCGCCATCCGCGCGCCTGATGGCATGCTGCTGCATCTGGTGCAGGCGGGGGCGGCGCCGATCTGGCAGGATGATTTCCATCTGCTGCCCACGCCGCCCGGCGCCGCAATGGGGGTGGATCACGTCGCACAGGCGCTCTCGCCCGAATTGATCGAGGGTTTCGCGCTGTTTTATCGTGCGGTGCTGGGCCTCGCCCCGGATGCGCCCTGGGAATTGCCCGACCCCTTTGGCATTGTCCGCTCGCGCGCCTGGGTGAGCGCGGATGGCGCGGTGCGCCTGCCGCTCAATGTCAGCGAAAGCAGCCGGACAGGGACGGGGCGTTTCGTCTCAGCCTATGCCGGGGCGGGGGTGCATCATATCGCCTTCGCGGTGCGCGACGCCGCAGCAGCGGTGGCGGGCATGGCAGGGGCGCCGCTGCTGGAAATTGCCGAAAATTACTACGAGGATCTCGGGGCGCGGCTGGACTTGGATGAGGCTGGGCTGGAAGCACTCCGGGCGCATCATCTGCTCTATGATCAGGATGGCTCAGGGGCAGGCTTCCGCCATGCCTATACCCTGCCCTTCGAGGAGCGGTTCTTCTTTGAACTCGTCGAGCGCGATGCCGGCTATGCCGGGTTTGGCGCGGCGAATGCGGGGGCGCGGATGGCGGCGCAGCGGCGGGGCGCCAGGCGGTAAAGCCCAGCGCCCCGGTATTTTTTACTTCAGCGGGAAGCCCATGCCGCGCAGCACGGCGACCATCTTGTCGCGCCCGCTCAGCGCGGCGAGTTTGCCCATGCGCAGCAGCACCCGGCCGGACCAGTTTTCATCGCCCATGCCGCTGCGGCGGGAGAAGCCGGCCATTTCCTCGTCATAGGCTTTTACCAGCGCCGGTTCTTCGGCATTGCCATAGCTGTCGTGGAACAGGATGGCCTCTTGCGGCAGGCGGGGCTTGACCGCATTGGCCACGCCATCGGCCGCGTAACCCACGCAAAGGCCGAAGACGCCCATGGTTCCCTGGGGCAGGTTCAGCAGCGCGCCGACCTCGGCGGGGTTGTTGCGCATCGCGCCGATATAGACGGTGGACATGCCCAGCGATTCGGCGGCGATGACGGCGTTCTGCCCGGCGAGGGCGGCATCGATCGCGGCGACCAGGAAGGTCTCGAGGAAGGGCATGGTCTCCATCTCGACGCCCATGGCATCGGCCATGCGCTGGTTGCGCGAGACATCGGCGAGGAACACCAAAAAGAGCGGGCACTGCATGATGTGCTTTTGGTTGTTCGACAGCCGGGCGAATTCGGCCTTTTTCGCGGGGTCCGTGACGGCGATGGCCGACCAGGTTTGCAGGTTGGAGGAGGTGGCGGCGGATTGCGCGGCGGCGATCAGCGTCTCCAGCGTGCCTTTGGGCAGGGCGTCGGGCTTATAGCCGCGGATGGAGCGGTGGCTGAGCAGCAGCGCGATATGCTCGTTCCAGGGGCCGGCGGCCGGGATGGCGGCGCCATAGCGCAGGGCAAGGGCTTCGGTGCGGCTGGTGGTGGCGGGGGTGGCGATATCCATGGGCTTTGGTATCCGTGGTGGGTGTTCTGGGGCGACATGTTGCAGCAGCGGGCGCGCGGGGCAAGGTGGGGGCTAGGGGCGCATGCTGGGCAGCGGCGGCGGCAAGCTGATAGAAGCCCCGCATGGCTCCACACCGCAATTCGGCCCATGCCGCCATGGTGGCAAAATCCGTCATCACCGCCGCCGCACGGGCCCAGGGCTTTGATGCGGTGGGGTTTTGCGAGGCGGTGCTGCCTGATGCGGTGCGGCTGCGGCTGAACAATCATCTCGCGGCGGGCGAACATGGCTCCATGGCATGGATGGAGCGCCGCGCCGAGCAGCGCGCCCAGCCGCGCGCCCTATGGCCCGAGGTGGTGAGCGTGGTCTCGCTCGGGTTGAATTATGGGCCGGAAGGCGACCCCTTGGCGGCACTGGCGCGGGGTGGGCATGGCGCCATCAGCGTCTATGCCCAGGGGCGGGATTACCATGATGTGGTGAAGAAAAAGCTCAAGGCGCTGGGGCAATTCATGGCTCGGGAATATCGCGAGCATCAGTTGAAGGTGTTTGTGGATACAGCACCGGTGGCGGAAAAGCCGCTGGCGCAGCAGGCGGGGCTGGGCTGGCAGGGCAAGCACACCAATCTGGTGGCGCGCGGGCATGGCAGTTGGCTGTTTCTGGGCGAGATTTTCACCACCCTGCCCCTGCCCGCCGATGCGCCCGAGGCCGATCATTGCGGCCAATGCCGCGCCTGCCTTGATGCCTGCCCGACCGCGGCCTTCCCTGCCCCGTACCGGCTGGATGCGCGGCGTTGCATCGCCTATCTCACCATCGAGCATGCCGGGCCGATCCCGGAGGAATTTCGCGCCGCCATGGGCAATAGGATTTATGGTTGCGATGACTGCCTGGCGGTCTGCCCCTGGAATAAATTCGCCCGCGTGGCGCGGGAGGCGGCGTTGCAGCCGCGCGAGGCGGCGAAAAACCCACCGCTGGAGGAATTGGCCATGCTGGATGATACCAGTTTCCGCGAGAGGTTTTCCGGCTCGCCGATCAAGCGCATCGGGGTTGGACGGTTTTTGCGCAATGTGATGATCGGCATTGGCAATTCCGGCCAGGCGCGGCTGCGGCCGGCGGCGCAGCGCCATGCTGAGAGCGCTGACCCGGTGCTGGCCGAGGCGGCGCGCTGGGCTGTGGCGCGGCTGCCGGTATGAACGCCGCCCTCGTTCTCTTCTCCGGCGGCCAGGATAGCGCCACCTGCCTCGCCTGGGCGCTGGAGCGGTTTGAGCATGTCGAGACGCTGGGCTTTGATTATGGCCAGCGGCATGTGGTGGAACTCTCCTGCCGTGAGGTGCTGCGCAGGGGCATGGCCTCGCCCCGGCTGGGGGCTGACCATACGCTGCATATCCCCACCCTGGCAGAAATTGGTGGCTCGTCGCTCACCGAGGCGCGCGAGATTGCGCTGCGTGAGGATGGGCTGCCCAATAGTTTCGTGCCCGGGCGCAACCTGATTTTCCTGACCTTTGCCGCCGCACTCGCCGCGCGGCGCGGCATTCGCCATCTGGTGGGTGGCATGTGCGAGACGGATTACTCCGGCTATCCCGATTGCCGCGACGACACGCTCAAATCATTGCAGGCCACGCTCAATCTGGGCATGGCGACGCGCCTTGTGCTGCACACGCCGCTGATGTGGCTGGACAAGGCGGCCACCTGGCGGCTGGCGGAGAGGCTGGGCGGTGCGGCGCTGGTGGAATTAATCCGCGCCGAGAGCCATTCCTGCTATCTGGGCGCGCGCGACAGTCACCCTTGGGGGCATGGTTGTGGCCATTGCCCGGCTTGCGACTTGCGCGCCCGGGGCTGGCAGGCTTATACCGCGCGGCATGAACATTGATATCGCCCGCCGCGAGGGTTTTTGGGCCCTTGCCGGTTTCGCGCTTTGCATTCCGGCCGCCAATTGGCTGATCGGCCATGTTGGCACCTATTGCGTGCCCAATGGGCCTTGCCTGGTGCCGGTGGCGCCGGGGGTTGCCGCACCTTCGGGGGTGCTGATGGTGGGGCTGGCGCTGGTGTTGCGCGATGTGGTGCAGCGCCGGCTGGGGATGGGCTGGGCGATGGGGGCGATTGTGGCCGGGGCGGGGCTTTCGGCCTTTCTCGCGCCGCCGGCTTTGGTGGTGGCCTCGGCCGTGGCGTTCCTGTTGAGCGAGGTGGTGGATATGGCCGTCTATACCCCCCTGGCGCGGCGGGGCCTGGTGCTGGCGGTGGCTTTGAGCGGCGTGGCCGGCCTCGTGGTGGATAGTGTGGTGTTTCTCTGGCTGGCCTTTGGCAACCTGGACTTCCTGGCCGGGCAGGTGATTGGCAAGGCCTGGATGGTGCTGCTGGCGCTGCCGGTTATCGCCGCCCTGAAGCGGCGCGATGACCGGAGCGCCATGGCGGGCTGATCAGGCCACGACAGGGGCGGCCAGCCGCTCCAGGATGGGGCATTCCGGCCGATCATCGCCCTGGCAATGCTCGGCCAGATGGCCCAGGCTTTGCACCATCTCCTCCAACTCCAGGATGCGTTGGCGCAGGGCGGCAGCATGGCCCAGTGCGAGCGCCTTCACATCGGCGCTCGCCCGGCCGCGATCATTCCACAACGCCAGCAACTCGGCGATTTGCTTGATGGAGAAGCCCAGGTCGCGGGCGCGGCGGATGAAGCGCAGCCGATGCAGGTCACCTTCGGAATAATGCCGGTAATTGCTCTCGGAGCGCGTGGCGGCAGGGACCAGGCCCTGCTGCTCATACCAGCGGATCATCTTGGCCGAGACCCCGGTGGCGCGTGCGGCCTGTCCGATATTCATAGTTTCACCCCGCGTAAACGTAATGCATTGCCCAGGACGAAGAGGCTGGAGAAGCCCATCGCCCCCGCCGCTAACATGGGTGAAAGTCCCGGCCCGCCAAGGAGTTGCAATGCACCGGCAGCAACCGGGATCAGCGCGGCATTATAGGCGAAGGCCCAGGCCAAATTCTGTTTGATATTGGCCAGGGTGGCGCGCGATATCGTGATGGCCTGGGCCACGGTTTTCAGATCATCGCCCATCAGCACGACATCGGCGCTGTCGATGGCGATATCCGTCCCGGTGCCGATGGCGATGCCCACCGAGGCTGCGGCCAGGGCCGGGGCGTCATTGATGCCATCGCCGGTGAAGGCGAAGCCGGGGGCGGCGGCCAGGGCGGCGACCTTATCGGCCGGCAGCAGCCCGCCCTTCGCTTCCTCGATGCCCAGGCTGCGGGCCATGGCGGCAACGGTTGCGGGGTGGTCGCCACTGAGGATCATCAGGCGCAACCCCAGGGAGCGCAGCAGGGCGATGGCCTCGGCGGTATTGGGGCGCAGCCGGTCGGCCACCAGCAGCAGCCCTGCTGCCTGTTCGCCCAGGGCGATGAAGACCGGGGTTTGCCCTTGGGACGCCGCCTCGGCCGCCATGGGCTCCAGCGCATCGGGGCTGATGCCGGCCCGGCGGAGATAGGCGGCCGAGCCTAGGCGGATGGTCTGGCCCTCAACCTCGGCCGCCGCACCCTCGCCGGAGGTGGCGAGGAAGCCCTGCGCCGGCAGCGGGTTGGGGTGGGCTGCGAGGATGGCGCGGGCGATGGGGTGCTCGCTATGGGCCTCGACGGCGGCGGCCAGGCGCAGCAGCGCTTCGGGTGTGAAGCCTTCCGCCGGCCTTGTGTCGATCAGGGCGGGGTGGCCCTCGGTCAGCGTGCCGGTCTTGTCGAAGGCCACACCTTGCACATCGGCCAGGCGCTGCAGGGCGTCGCCATGGCGGAACAGCACGCCCAATGCGGCGGCGCGGCCCATGCCCACCATGATGGAGGTGGGGGTGGCAAGGCCCATGGCGCAGGGGCAGGCAATGATCAGCACCGCCACCGCATGGGTCAGCGCCACCGCCAGCGAGGGGCCGAAGGCCAGCCACAGGGCGAAGGTGAGCGCGGCCACCGCCATCACCGCGGGGACGAACCACAGCGTGATGCGGTCCACCAGCGCCTGGATGGGCATCTGGGCGTTCTGCGCCTCCTCTACCATGCGGATGACGCCGGCGAGGAGGGTATCGCCACCCAGCTTATCCACCCGGATGGTGAGTGCTCCCGATTGGTTCACGCTGCCGCCCAGCACCGCATCGCCGGGGCCGCGCGCCACTGGCATGGGCTCGCCGGTGAACATGGATTGGTCAAGAAAACTTGTCCCCGTCAGCACGGTGCCATCGGTGGGGATGGCCTCGCCCGGGCGGATGAGCAGGGCGTCGCCCAGCACCAAGGTATCGAGCGCCACCTCGCTGCCATCGGCCCGGCGGGCGGTGCGCGGCGCCAGGCGGGAGAGGGCGCGGATGGCGCCCGAGGTGCGGCCGCGGGCGCGGCCCTCCAGCCAGCGGCCGAGCAGCACCAGGGCCACGATCACCCCGGCGGATTCGAAATACACCGCCTCCTCAGGCGTGGTGGCCAGGATGGCGGCGGAATAGACCCAGGCGGCGCCGGCGCCGATGGCCACCAGCGCGTTCATATCCGGCGCGCGGCGCCACAGCGCCGGCAGGCCGAGGCGGAAAAAGCGAAGCCCGGGGCCGAAGAGGATGGCGGTGGCGAGGCCGCCCTGGATCATGTGGCTGGCGGGCAGGCCGATGGTGTGTGCGATCCAGTGATGGATGGCGGGGAGCAGATGGCCGCTCATCTCCAGCAGCAGCAGCGGCAGGGCGAGCGCCAGGGCCAGGGCGGCGGCGTGGCCCAGCCTTTGCTGTTCGGCCGCGCGGGCGGCGGCACGGTCTTCGGCCGGGGTGAAGGCATGGGCGCCGTAGCCGCTCTCCTCCACCGCCGCGAGCAGGGTGGCGAGGGTGACATCGCCGGTGATCTCGGCCCGCTCGGTGGCCAGGTTCACATGGGCATGGGTGACGCCGGGCACTGCTTGCAAGGCGCGGCCCACCCGGCTGGCGCAGGCGGCGCAGGTCATGCCCTCGATGGTGAGTTGGGTGTTCATGGGTTGGTCAATGGGCTTTCCCAATATGGCAAGGTCAAGAGGGTGCTTGACCTTGCCATAGGGGAAGGCGCGATGCTGTGGTTATGACCCAGATCAACCTCACCATCCCCGATATGCATTGCGATGGTTGCCTGCGCGCGATCACCCGCCTGGCGCAAAAGCTGGACCCGCAGGTGCGGGTGAGCGCCGATCTGCCGGCGCGGCAGGCCAGTTTTATCGGCGCGCTGGATGAGGCGGTGCTGCGGGCGGCGCTGGCGAAGGCGGGGTATCAGCCGGGCTGATCGGCAAGACGCGCGGGCGGCGGCTTGGCGCTGGCGGGCGGCGGGATTAGTTTTACATCCGCAATCCTGAGGAAACACCATGCCCGCCCTGGCTGACCGCCTGAACATCATCAAGATGTCTGCCTCCACGATGATGAGCGTGAAATCGCGCGAATTGGCGGCGAAGGGGGTGAAGGTCATCGCGCTGACCGTGGGCGAGCCGGATTTCGCCACCCCTGTCCATGCCATCGAGGCGGCGCATCAGGCGGCGCTGGCGGGCAATACGAAATACCCGCCGCAGGATGGTATCCCGGCGCTGAAGGCTGCGGTGCAGCGCAAATTCAAGCGCGACAATCATCTCGACTATGCGCTGGACGAGATCATGGTCGGCAATGGCGGCAAGCAGATCATCTTCAACGCCTTCATGGCCACGCTGAATGAGGGCGATGAGGTGGTGATCCCTGCCCCCTATTGGATCAGCTATGCCGATATGGCGAAGGTGGCGGGCGGCAAGCCGGTGCTGGTGAATTGCCCGCAAAACAATGGCTTCAAGCTGCGGCCGGAGGATCTGGAAGCCGCCATCACGCCGCGCACCAAATGGCTGCTGCTGAATTTTCCCTCCAACCCCACGGGGGCGGCCTGCTCACGCGCCGAAATGCAGGCCATTGCCGATGTTATGCTGCGTCATCCGGATATCTGGATTCTGACCGATGATATGTATGAGCATGTGATCTATGACGGCTTTGAATTCTGCACCATCGCCGAGGTGGAGCCGCGGCTGAAGGAGCGCACGCTGACGGTCAATGGTGCCTCGAAGGCCTATGCGATGACCGGCTGGCGCATCGGCTTTTGCGGCGGGCCGCGGGCGCTGATCAAGGGCATGATCAATATGCAGGGCCAGGCGACGAGCGGGGTTTCCACCGTGGGTCAGGCGGCCGCGGCGGCGGCGCTGGACGGGCCGCAGGAGTTTGTCGCCGAACGCGCCGAGATTTTCCAGGCGCGGCGCGACATGGTGGTGGAAATGCTCAACGCCGCGCCGGGGATGAGTTGCCACAAGCCTGAGGGGGCGTTTTATGTCTTCCCCAATATCGCCGGCTGCATCGGCAAGACCACCAAGGGCGGCAAGCTGATCGAGACCGATAGCGATTTCGCCCTGGCGCTGCTGGAGGAGAAGCATGTCGGCACGGTGATGGGCGCGGCCTATGGCATGAGCCCCTATATCCGCGTCTCCTACGCCACCGACACCGAGAGCCTGCGTGAGGCCTGCGGGCGGATTCAGGAATTTTGCCGCGAGTTGTCTTGATCCGCGCTGGCACCGATAGCGACACGGCCGCCTATATCAGGCTGATCGGCGAGGCCTGGGGCGAATACCCTGGGGTGATCTTCGATGTGGATGCGGAGTTGCCGGAACTCTACCGCCTGGCGAGTTGGTTTGCCGAGGCGGGCGGCAGGGTCTGGCTGGCGGAAGAGGATGGCCGGGCGCTGGGCATGGTTGGCACCCGCCCGCTTGGCGCCGATGCCGCCTTCGAGATCTGCAAGATGTATGTTGACCGAGCCGCGCGCGGCTCGGGGCTGGCGCAGCGCCTGATAGAGACCGCCGAGGCGCATGCCCGCGCGCAGGGCGCGCAACGCATGGTGCTCTGGACCGATACGCGCTTTGAGGCGGCGCATCGCTTCTATGAGAAGCAATCCTATATCCGCCAGGGCGCGGTGCGGATTTTGGATGACCTCTCGAAATCCCTGGAATTCCGCTACGCCAAGCCACTCACCGGCCTGGTGGTGGAGATGCTGGACGGGGCTGCGGCCAGCAGCGCGGAGCGGCGCCTGTCCGACATCATGATTGGCTGCGTGGCGCAGGGCGGCTCGCTGCATTGGCGCCAGAGGCTGGCCCCCGACACTGCCCGCGCCCAAATGCGGCGCGTGGCGGCCGAGGTGGCGGCGCAGCAGAGGCTGCTGCTGGCGGCCTGGGCCGGGACGCGGCTGGCCGGCAGCATCCAGATCGACCTCGCCATGGCGGAAAGCCAGGCGCATCGCGCCGTGCTGCAGGATTGGCGGGTGGAGCCTGCGATGCGCCGCCAGGGAATGGGCCTTGCATTGCTGGCCGGCGCTGAGGCGGCGGCGGCGCGGCTGGGCCGGCGGCTGCTCAGCCTGGAGACCCCTGCCGGGGGCAGTGGCGAGCGGCTGCTGTTGGCGGCGGGCTGGCGCGAGGCCGGGCGCATCCCGGGGCTGGCGCTGGATGCGGCGGGCGCGGGGATCGAGGCGGTGCGCTACATCAGGGCGTGAGCCGCGCTACCGCCGCGCACTTCGCGGGTCCAGCGCATCGCGCAGCCCATCGCCCAGCAGGTTCAGCGCCAGCACCAGCAGGAAAATCGCCATGCCGGGGAAGATGGCAAGCCAGGGCGCATTCTCGATGAAGCGCTGGGCGCTGTTGAGCATTGAGCCCCAGGAGGGTGCGGGCGGCTGCTGGCCGAGGCCGAGGAAGGAGAGCGAGGCCTCGGCGATGATGGCCTCGGCGATGGAGAGCGTGGCCTGCACGAGCAAGGGCGGGGCGATATTGGGCAGGATATGCACGAGCGCCGTGCGCCAGGGCGGATTGCCCATGGCCCGCGCAGCCTCGGCATAATCGGTGGTATTGGCCTCCAGCGCCATGCCGCGGGCGAGACGGGCGAAGACCGGGCTGGCCGAGATAGCGATGGCCAGCATGGCGTTTTCCAAGGCTGGGCCGAGGAAGGCCGCCAGGGCAATGGCCAGGATGAGGAACGGTACCGCCAGCATGGCATCGGCCACGCGGGAGATCAGCGCATCCACCCAGCCACCCGCCAGCCCGGCCAGCAGGCCTATCGGCACGCCGATCAGCAGCGCGCCGCCCACCGCGATGACCCCGGCCATCAGCGAGGCCCGCGCACCCCACAGCACGCGCGAGAGCACATCGCGGCCATTCTCATCGGTGCCAAACCAATGCGCGGCCGAAGGTGCGCGGCGAATGGCGGACCAGGAGGTGGCCAGCGGGTCGGCCGGTGAAATCCAGGGCGCGAGCAGGGCCGCCGCCACGAAGAGCACCACCACGACCAGGCCGAACATCGCCAGGCGATGGCGCAGCAGCGCGGCCAGGGCGCGGCGGGCAGGGGAGGAGGGGCTCATGCCGCGCGCAGCCTGGGGTTGATCAGCATGTAGAGAATATCCGCCACCAGCGAGAGCGCGACAAAGATCAGGGCCGTGGCCAGCACCACGCCTTGCACCACCGGATAATCCCGGTTGAACACCGCATCCACCACCAGCTTGCCAAAGCCGGGGATGGAGAAAATCTGCTCCGTCAGCACAGCGCCGGCCAGCAGGCGGCCGAACTCTATGGTGCCCAGCGTGACGACGGGGATCAGCGCATTGCGCAGCGCGTGGCGGGCGATGACGCTGCGCTCGACCACGCCCTTGGCGCGGGCGGTGCGGATGTAATCCTGCTCCAACGCGCCCAGCATGGCGGCACGGGTGTGGCGCATGAGCACGCTCGCAACCCCAGTGCCGAGCACGAAGGCCGGCATGATGGTGGTGGCCAGCGACTGCCAGGGATCCTCCCAAAGCGGCACATAGCCCGAGGGCGGCAGCCAGCCGAGTTGCACCGAGAAGAGCAGGATCATCATGATGCCGAGCCAGAAATTCGGCATGGAAATGCCAAAGAGTGCTACAGCATTCATAAGCCAATCCAATGGCTTATCCTTCGCCACCGCCGAGATGACGCCAGCGGGCACGCCAATCGCCACGCCGATGACAAAGCTCATCGAGGCGAGTTGTGCGGTGACCGGCAGCTTGTCCAGCAGCAATTCCCCCACCGGCACGCGGATGCGCCAGGAGAAGCCGAAATCGCCATGCAGCAGCCGCCACAGCCAATGGCCATATTGCTCGAGCAAGGGACGGTCGAGCATGAGTTCGGCGCGGATTTGCGCCAGCACCGCCGGGTCGCCACGCTCTTCGCCGGCCAGGATCAGCGCCGGATCACCGGGCATGAGCTGTTGCAGGGCGAAAATGCCAAAGCTGAGGATGAGCAGCGTGGGCAGAATCTGCCCAAGACGGCGGAGGAACCAGGAGATCATGGGGCTATGGGCCGATGCGCGGCATGGCCCTCCATGCGAGGCGTCATTGCAGGCGCAGCCCCTGCACCCGGATCAGCCCATCGGCCACCGCGGTGAAGCCGGTGACGCGCGTGCTATGCGCCACGATGTTCTTGCGGTGCCATAAATAGATCCTGCCGCGATCCTGCCGGAGCGCGATGGCATAGATCTGGGCATAGAGCTCGCGCCGCCGGGCGGGGTCGAATTCCAGGCGTGCGGCATCGAGCAGGCGGTCCACCTCGGGGTTGGCGTAGCGGCCATCATTGCTGGGGCCGCGGCTGTGCATGAAGGTCCAGGTATTGCCATCGGGGTCCACCCGGCCGGACCAGCCGAGGAGATAGGTCTCGAACTCGCCGCGCGTCGCCGCCTGGAGGGAGCTGGCGAATTCCATGGTATTGATCCGCAGGTCAAAGCCCGCCTCGCGCAGCATGGCCTGCATCACCTCGGCCGCCTGGCGCAGATCGGGGCTATTGGGCACGGTCATCTCGACGGCGAGGGGCGTGCGAACACCCGCCTCGCGCAGCAGGGCGCGGGCGCGCTCAAGATTGCGCGGCTCGGGCTGGAAGCTCGGCACATGCAGAGGGTTGGTGGGCGGCACCGGCTGGGCGGTGGGGGTGTACATGCCCTCATAGACCACCTGGTTGATCACCTGGCGGTCCAGCGCCAATTCGAAGGCGGCGCGCACACGGGGGTCCTGGCCCATCGGCGTTTGCGCCCGCGCGCCATTGGCGACGTTGAGGGTGATCGACTGGTATCCCAGCTCGTCGGTGATATTGATCCGCAGGCGGCTGTTGCGGCGCACCGCGCCCACATCATCGGGGTCGATGCTCTGCACCATCTCCAGGGCGCCAGATTGCAGGTTCGCCAGGCGCACGGTGCTGTCGCTGATGACCTGGTAGGTGATGCGCGGGATGGTGGTGCTGGCGGCATTCCAATATTCCGCGAAGCGGTCCACCACGATGCGGTCCTGCGCCACCCGCTCGGTGAAGCGATAGGGGCCGGCGCAGATCGGGCGCAGGCCGAAATTGCGCCCTGCCGCCTCGGCCGCGCGTGGGCTGACGATCATGCCGGCACGGTCGGTCAATTGTGCCAGGAAGGCGGCCGAGGGCTCGCGCAGGCGGATCAGCACGGTCAGCGGGTCAACCACCTCCACGCTCTCCATGGTGTTGATCTCGCCGCGGCGGAAACTGCCCTGCATG
Organism: Rhodovarius sp.; assembly: GCF_040399605.1. Classification (NCBI taxonomy): domain Bacteria; kingdom Pseudomonadati; phylum Pseudomonadota; class Alphaproteobacteria; order Acetobacterales; family Roseomonadaceae; genus Rhodovarius; species Rhodovarius sp. The sequence continues at coordinate 28,532 of NZ_JBBARU010000003.1, forward strand.
GTGAGGTGGCGGTTGAGCGAATAGCGCACCGCCTCGGCATCCATCGCCTCGCCATCATGGAATTTCACCCCGGGGCGAAGGGTGATGCGCAGCGTCTTCGGGTCATCCCAGTGATGGCTGGTGGCGAGTTGGGGGATGATTTCGAGCCGTGCATTGATGTCGAACAGCTTGTCGCAGAGGGCGGCGAAGACGATGCGGCCGACAAAGGTGCGGGCCAGCGTCGGGTCCATGATATCGGGGTCCTCACGCAGGCCGATGCGCAGGTTTTGCGCGCTGGCGGCCGAGGCGGTGAGGAGGAGGGCGAGGGCGGCGATGCGGCGGAACATGTCTATCCATTCTCCCGTTGGAAGCGCGCGGCGAGGCGGGTGAGGCGCTCGCCGCCGATGGTGTTTTCGTGGAAGGGGGCGGCGGGTGGCAGGCTATCAGCCAGGAAGCAGGCGGCGCGATGGCCCTCGCCCGCCAGTTCCGGCATGGTGGCGCTGCAGGCGGGGGCGGCATGGGCGCAGCGGGTGTGGAAGCGGCAGCCGGGCGGCGGCGCGATGGGGCTTGGCACATCGCCTTGCAAAGGTGCGGCCTTATTGCCCTGCCCCGGCACGGCGGCGAGCAGCGCGCGGGTATAGGGGTGGCGCGGCGCGGCAAAGACCTGGGCGGTGGGCCCTTCCTCGACAATGCGGCCCAGATACATCACCGCCACCCGATCGGCGATGTGGCGCACCACGCCCAGATCATGGCTGATCATGATGAAGCCCAGATTGAATTCGGCGATGAGGTCCTGCAGCAGGTTCAGCACCTGCGCCTGCACCGAGACATCGAGCGCGGAGACCGGTTCATCGCCGATGATCAGCCTCGGCCCGCTGGCCAGGGCGCGGGCGATAGCGATGCGCTGGCGCTGGCCGCCGGAGAATTCATGCGGCCAGCGATGGGCCATCTCAGGCCGCAGCCCCACCCGGGTGAGCAAATCCGCCACCCGCATGGCGCGGCCGGTGCGGGTGAGGCCAGTGTGCAGGATCAGCGGTTCCTCGATGGCGGCGGCGACGCTCATCCGCGGGTCGAGGCTGCCAAAGGGATCCTGGAAGATGATCTGGGCGTGTTTGCGCCTTGCCCGCAGCGCCTTGCCGGAGAGGGCGGAGAAATCCTCGCCCTCGAAGCGAATCTCGCCGCTATCGGGTTCGATCAGCCGCAGCGCCAACCGGCCCAGGGTGGATTTGCCGCAGCCGCTCTCGCCCACAATGGCCAGCACCTCGCCGGGCATCACATGCAGGCTCACGCCATCCACCGCGCGCACCGCGCCGCGCGGGCGGCCCAGCGCGTCGCGCACCGGGAAGTGTTTGGTCACCTGGGTGAGTTCGAGCAGCGGCGTCATGCGGCGGCGTCCAGTGGCGCGTTCCAGCAGGCCACCTGGTGCGGGCCTTCGGCCAGGGGGGGCGTGGTGTCGCAGCGCGATGTGACGAAGGGGCAGCGCGGCGCGAAGCGGCAGCCCGGCGGCGGGGCGGCCAAATCCGGCACTGTGCCGGCGATATTGGCGAGCCTGCCGCCGGGGGCTGAGAAACGCGGCGCGGCGCCCAGCAGGCCGATGGTGTAAGGGTGCTCGGGCCGGGCGAAGAGCGCCTGGGCCGGCGCTGCCTCAGCCACCCTGCCGGCATACATCACCACCACATCATCGGCGTAATCCGCCACCACGCCCAGATCATGGGTGACGAGGAGGATAGCGGTGCCGGTCTCGCGCTTGAGCGTCTCGAGCAGGGCCAGGATTTGCGCTTGGACGGTGACATCGAGGGCTGTGGTGGGTTCATCGGCAATCAGCAGGCGCGGCTTGCAGGCCAGCGCCATGGCAATCATCACCCGCTGGCGCATGCCGCCGGAGAGCTGATGCGGATAGGCTGCGGCACGGCGGGCCGGTTCGGGGATGCGCACGCGGTCGAGCATTTCTATCGCGCGCTTGAGGGCAAGGTCCGCCGCCAGGCCCTCATGCACCCGCAGCGCCTCGGCCACCTGCTCGCCGGCAGTGAAGGCGGGGTTGAGGCTGGTCATCGGCTCCTGGAAGATCATCGCCATGGCGCCGCCGCGCAGCTTGCGCCGCTCTGCCTTTGGCAGGGTGAGCAGGTCGCGCCCTTCGAAGATCACCCGGCCCTCGGTGCGGGCATTATCGGCCAGCAGGCCCATGATGGCGAGGGAGGTGACGGATTTGCCGCAACCGCTTTCGCCCACCACCGCGAGGGTGCGGCCGGGGGCGAGGGAGAAGCCGACATGATCCACCGCGCGCAGCGCCCCGCGCTGGGTGGCGAAGGTGACGGAGAGGTTCTCGACGGTGAGCATCATCGGCCCGCTGCCGCGATGGAGGCGTTGATCACCTCGCGGTCAAACACGCCCGGATGGTCGCGCCCGGCGAGGAAACGGCGGAAATGCACATAGCGCTCCCGTGCCACGGAGAGCAGGCGGCGGAGTTCGGCCAGCGGGTCGGCATGGTCATCCACCCGCAGGTCGAGATCGGTATAGGGGTCGCGGCTCGCCACCATCAGGGCGGCGGCCTGCTTGCCGCGGGCATCGCCGCCCTCGGCCTCGCCGGCCTCCAGGGCTGCGATCAGGCGGTCCGCCATCGGCAGGCCCTGGCTGTCGAGATAGGCATCGCGGGTTGCTTCCACCACGCGCGGGCCGGCCAGCATATTGCCGGCCACTGAGACATTCTCCGACCAGACCGCGCCGCACCAGGGCACACAATCGCGGCCGGTGTGCTGGGCGATTTCGCCGCTCATGCCCAGAATGTGGAATTGCCTTGCCTGCCGCCCGGCATCGGCGGCCAGCAGCGCCGCCAGCACGGCGGCGGGCGTTTCGCCGGCGCGCAGCCGCTCCATGCCGGCAATGCCCAGCATGGGGTTGACCAGCGCCTGGGTGGCCAGTGCCGCCACCTGGCCTTCCACCTTGGGGCATAGCGCGCCGACGGCGAAGAAGCGGGTGGCGACGGCCACGCCCAATTCACCGGTGGCGGGGTCTCGCGCAAGGATGGACCATGTCATGCCAGCGCTTCACCACGCGGGCGGGTAGCAGGCAAGTGGGGCGGCGCGGCGGCGCGGCGGCATGGCGAGAGATATGCCTGATTTTGCGGCACAGGCGGTTCTGCCACGGGCCTCATCCGCGCAGGGGCCGCCCTTCCAGCGGGTATTGCGGGTCATTATAGCCCGGGGTGGAGGGGTGGCCGGGGGTGACCAGCCCATCGACCAGCGCCTCATCCTCCGGGGTCAGCGTCACCGCCAGGGCGCCGAGATAGTCCTCCCATTGCGCCATGATGCGCGGGCCGACCACGGCGCCGGTCACCAGGGGGTTATGCAACACCCAGGCGAGCGCATATTGCCCGGCCGAGCAGCCCAGCGCATCCGCCCGGGCTGCGAGTTTTTCTGCGATTTCGAGGCTCTCCGGCCGCCATTCGGTTTCCATCATGCGCCTGTCGCGCCGCGCCGCGCGCGAGCCCTCGGGCGGCAGCACATTGGGGCGGTATTTGCCGGTGAGCACACCGCGCGCCAGGGGTGAATAGGGGTAAATGCCCAGGCCCAGCGCGCCGCAGGCGGGCAGATGCTCCACCTCGATCTGCCGGTTCAGCGCATTGTAGAGCGGCTGACTGACCACCGGGCGGTCGATGCCGGCGAGGTCGCAAAGCCGGCAGATTTCCGCCACCCGCCAGGCGCGATGGTTGCTCAGGCCGAAATGGCGGATTTTGCCGGCGCGGATGAGGTCGGCCATGGCGCGCACGCTTTCGGCCAGCGGCGTCGCGTGGTCTTCCTTGTGCCAATAGAGGATGTCGATGGTCTCGGTGTTGAGGCGGCGCAGGCTGGCCTCCACGGCGTGAAACGCATAGGCGCGGGAGAGGCCGCCATCATTGGGGCCATGGCCGGTGGCATTGCCGAGTTTGGTGGCCAGCACCCACCAGGGGCGCTCGGCGGCGATGGCGCGGCCCACCACCTCCTCCGAGGCGCCTCCATTATAGACATCGGCGGTGTCGATGAAATTCACCCCGGCGGCGCGGGCGGCATCGGTGATGCGCTGGCTTTCGGCCTCATCGGTGGCGCCGCCGAACATCATCGTGCCCAGGCACAGGGACGAGACGCGCAGCCCCGAATGGCCGAGATTGCGGTATTGCATCAGCCCATCACCGCCTGGCGCACCCATTCGCCCCACATCAGGCAGGCGGCGTCCTGGCCCAGCGGGGTCACGATTTGCGCGCCCAGCGGCAGGCCCTGCGCGCCATGGCCAATGGGCACGCTGACGGCGGGGGTGTGCAGCAGGGTCCATAGCGAGTTGAACACCGGGTCACCGGTGTTTTCGAGGCCCAGCGGCGCCTCATCGGGGGCAGCGGGGGTGAGGACGGCGTCAAAGCCCTCGATTGCGCCGGCGAAGGCATCCTGCGCGGCGTGGAAGGCGGCGCGGCCATCGATGAGGCGCTGCGTTGGCGCGGCGCGGGCCTCCAGCATGCGCTCCAGCAGACCGGGGGAGAGTTTTTCCGGCGCGGTGGCCAATTCGAAGGCCAGCGCCTGGGCGCTTTCCATGTTCATGACCCAGGGGTGGGCTGCCATGGCGGCGGCAAAGACGGAAGGCAGGGTGAGGACCACCACCTCCGCCCCCTTGGCGCGGCAGGCCTCTGCTACGCTCTCCAGCACCGCCCGGGTCTGGGGGGTATTGGCATCCACCAAAGCCAGGCGCGGCGGGCGGGGGGCGGCAGTGTCGGGCTGGCCGTAATCGCCGCCGGTCATGGCCGACATCGCCAGGGCGCAATCAGCCACCGAGCGGGCCATGACGCCGATAGTGTCCAGGCTCTCGCTCATCACCTTCATGCCGCCGCGATGCAGCGCACCGAAGCTGGGCTTGAAGCCGACCACGCCGCAATAGGCCGCCGGGCGGAGGATGGAGCCGCCGGTTTGCGTGCCAATGCCGAAATGGAAAAAGCCCGCCGCGACGCCGGCCGCCGAGCCGGAGGAGGAGCCGCCGGGCGTATGCGCCGGATTATGCGGGTTGGTGGTGGGGCCGGGATGGCGGGTGGCGAATTCGGTGGTCACGGTCTTGCCCATCACCGCGCCGCCGGTGGTTTTGGCCAGCGCCACGCAGGCGGCATCGGCGCGCGGCTGCCAGCCATCCCAGATCGGGTTGCCGTATTGGCTGGGCTGGTCGGCGGTGTCGAGCACATCCTTCACGCCGAAAAAGGTGCCGGCCAAGGGCCCGGGGCCGGCGCTGGGGGCGGGGTGGATGTCGACAAAGGCGCGCACCACCGGCTCACGCTCGGCAATGCGCTGGGCCAGTGCCTCGCGCATGTCGGCAAAGCTGAGCGTGCCGGCGGCGATGCGGGCCAGGGTTTGGGTGGCGGTGAGGTCAGCGATCTGGGTCATGGGGAGAGCTTAATGGCTCAGCCGTTTAGGTCCAGCGCTGCGCGAGATGTCACGGCCTTGGGTTTTGTGCCGGGTGCGGGTTTTTTGGGCGGCCCGCCGCCCCATATCGCTGCGGTCCGTGAAAAGGAGGGAAGCATGGCTGCCCGGCGGCAATTGCATCTGGGGGCCTTCATGCGCCCCGTTTCCATCCATACCGGGGCCTGGCGCTACCCCGGCGCCTGGCCGGATGCGAATTTCAATTTCCCGCGGCTGGCGCGGCTGGCGCAGAAGCTGGAGGCGGGAAAGTTCGATGCCTTCTTCATGGCCGACCATCTGGCGCTGCTGAATATGCCCATCGAGGCGCTGCGCCGCTCCCACACCGTGACCAGCTTTGACCCGATGACCCTGCTGCCGGCTTTGGCCGCGGTGACCGAGCGGATCGGCCTGATCGCGACCGCCAGCACGACCTATAATGACGCCTATCATGTGGCGCGGAAATTCGCCTCGCTGGATCATATTTCCAATGGCCGGGCGGGGTGGAATTTGGTGACCACCGCGAACCCGGATGCGGCGCAGAATTTTGGCCATGACGAACACATGGCGCATGGCGAGCGCTATAAGCGCGCCCGGGAATTTTATGATGTGGTGACCGGGCTATGGGATAGTTTTGCCGATGATGCCTTCATCCGCGATGTACAGAGCGGGATTTTCTGGGACCCCGCGCGGATGCATGTGCTGAACCATAAGGGGGCGGAATTGTCGGTGCGCGGGCCGCTGAATGTGGCGCGGCCGGTGCAGGGCTGGCCGGTGATCGTGCAGGCCGGGGCCTCGGATGCCGGGCGGCAGATTGCGGCTGAAACCGCCGAGATGGTTTTTGCCGCCGGCGGCGTGATCGGCGAGGCCCAGGCCTTCTACGCCGATGTGAAAGGCCGGGCGGAGGCGATTGGCCGCAACCCCGACCGTATCAAGATCCTGCCCGGTTGCCTGGTGGTGGTGGGCGCCACGGTGGCGGAGGCACAAGCCAAGCGCGCCCATTTGGACAGCCTGGTGCATTATGAGAGCGCCATCGGCTCGCTGAGTTCCATGCTGGGGGTGAATGCCAGCGGCTTTGACCCCGATGCGCCCCTGCCGGAAATCCCCGAGACAGAATCCTCCAAAAGCGGCCGCGAGCGGGCGATTAAGCTGGGCGAGAGGGAGAAGCTGACGGTGCGGCAATTGGCCCAGCGCCTGGGCGGCTATGGCGGGGCGGCGCTGGTGGGCACGCCCCGGACCATCGCCGATGACATGCAGGCCTGGCTGGAGGGGCGCGCCTGTGACGGCTTCAACGTGATGTTCCCCTATGTGCCGGGGGGCCTGGATGATTTTGTCGAACAGGTGGTGCCAGAATTGCAGGCGCGCGGGCTGTTCCGGCGGGAGTATGAAGGCACCACGCTGCGCGAGCATCTGGGCCTGCCCCGGCCGGAGAACCAGTTTTTTCGGGCGGCGGGGGTGGGGTGAGAATAGCGGCTGCTGATGGACAAATAGCGAGGGGGGGAAAAGATCGAGGGGCTTTGCCCCTCGAGCACCCCAGCAGGAAACTCAGTTTCCTGCACCTTCGTTAGTTTATTGATATACAGAATTATTCAAAGGGCCAGGAAAATGATTTTCCTGGCGGGAGAGCGCGATAGGGCAAAGCCGTTTGGCTCTTTTTTCCCTCCACCAACAGGGTTTTTCAGCAGCCTGCGAGGTGTTGGGGCGCCGTTCTATGCGGTTGCGCATCACCTGGGTTTCGCGCCACGCTGCCGCCTAGAAAATTGGAGGATAGCAGCATGCGCGCCTGGGCCGTTACCGAGCATGGAAAACCCCTGCAGGAAATCGAACTCCCCACCCCCGAGCCGCAGGGCAATGAGGTGCTGCTTGAAGTCACCCATGCAGGGGTATGCCATTCCGACCTGCATATCTGGGAGGGCGTCTATGATATGGGCAGCCGCGGCGAATTGCGGATGGCCGATCGCGGCATGAAGCTGCCCCTGGCCATGGGCCATGAGATTGTCGGCCGGGTGCTGAAATGCGGGCCTGGGGCGGTGGGCCATGTGAAGCCGGGCGATCATCGGGTGGTCTTTCCCTGGGTGGGTTGCGGCACATGCGCGGCCTGCCTCGATGATGAGGAGAATATGTGCGGCAATGGCCGCTCGCTGGGCGTCTACCAGAATGGCGGCTATGCGACGCATGTGCTGGCCACCCATTGGAAGCATCTGGTGGCGTTTGATGGCATCGATCCTGGCCTGGCCGCGACCTATGCCTGCTCGGGCATCACGGTCTATTCGGCGATCAACAAGGTGCTGCCGCTGCCGGCTGAGGAACCCATTGTGCTGGTGGGCGCCGGCGGGCTGGGGTTGAACGCCATCGCCATTCTCAAGGCGCTGGGGCATGGCCGGATTTGCGTGGTGGATGTCGCGGAGGATAAATTGGCCGCCGCCCGCGCCCAGGGTGCGACCGACACCGTGCTGGCCAGTGACGAGGGCACCACCAAGCGCATCATCGAGGCCTGTGGCGGGCCCGTGGCTGCGGTGATTGACCTGGTGAATGGGACGCAAACCGCGCGCTTCGCCTTTGATGCGCTGCGCAAGGGCGGCAAGCTCGTCCAGGTTGGGCTTTTTGGCGGCGAAATGGTCATTCCTCTGCCGCTGATGCCGATCCGGGCGCTGACGGTCCAGGGCAGCTATGTGGGCAATGTGAAGGAATTGCGCGCGCTGGTCGCTATTGCCCAGAAGGGGGGGTTACCAGGCATTCCGCTGACCTTCGAGCCGATGGATCAGGCCGATGCAGCGCTGAACCGCCTGCGCTCGGGCCATGTCACCGGGCGGGTGATTCTCACCGCATTATAGGCAGGACGCGGCTTCTGCGTTGGGCGGCGGCCAGGCGGTGGTGACAACCGCCTGGAACTATGGAGAGTGTCCGGAATTCGATTGGAAGGACACGCGATGCAGGATGCAGCGAGAGGGTTGGGACGTCGCCTGGCGATCACCCTGCTGGCCGGCTGGTTCGGCCTTGCCAGCATCCTGATGGGGCCGGTGGGGCCTTCCCTGGCGCAAGCTGCGGCGACAGCGCCGGGCGATGCCGAGCGCCTCACCCAGGCGCAATTGGCGGCGCTGCTGGCGCCCATTGCACTCTTCCCCGATGAATTGCTGATGCAGGTGCTGATGGCGGCGACCTATCCGCTGGAGATTGTGCAGGCCGCCCGCTGGCTGGCCCAGGGGCAGAATGGCCAATTGCGCGCCGAGGCGCTGGCCGAGGCGCTGCAGGCGCAGCAATGGGACCCCTCGGTGAAGTCGCTTCTGCCCTTCCCTGACCTGTTGCGGATGCTCAATGAGCGGCTTGAATGGACCCAGGGCCTGGGTGATGCGGTGCTGGCGCAGCAGCAGGATGTGTTGAACATGGTGCAGGTGCTGCGCGGCAGGGCCCATGCCATGGAGCATCTGCAAACCAATGAGCGGCAGGTCATCACCGTGGCGCCGCTCGACGAGGGCAAGGTGCCGTCCACCACCGTGATGGTGCCGCCGCCGCCGCAGATCATCACCATTGCGCCGGCGGAGCCCGATCTGGTGTTTGTGCCGGTGTATAATCCCGGCGTGGTGTATGGGCGCTGGCCCTACCCGGCCTATCCGCCGGTTTATGTTGCCCCGCCGCCGGCCTGGGGCCTGAGCGATACCATGCTCACCGGCATCGCCTTTGCCGGGGGTGCGGCCATTGTGGGTTCGCTCTGGGGATGGGCGCGGCCGGGCTGGAGGCGGGGCAGCGTGGATGTGAATGTCAACCGTTTCAATGCGATCAATGCGAACCGGGTGCAGATTCATTCAAATGTCTGGCGCCATGATGTGACCCATCGCGGCGGCCTCGCCTATCGCAATGCCGAAGTGAATAGCCGCTTCCGCGGCGAGGTGAGCGGTGGGCGGGCTGGCAGCCGTGATGAATTCCGCGGCCGGATGCAGCAGGTGGAACGCGGCGGCGGGCTGGCATCGGCGGCGGCCGGCAAGCCAGTCGGGCGCGTGGCAGCGGTCGGTGGCAAGCAGCCCAATGCGGCCAGCACCGGCCTGCCCCATGCGCCCAGCGGGCGGCCGGAGGTGGCAAGCCGCCCGCCGATGGCCCGGCCGGCGGCCACAGCCTTCCGTGGCATGGGCCAGGGCGATGATATGCGCAGCGCCGCACAACGCGGTGCAGCAAGCCGGTTGGGCCAGCCGGCAGCGGCCCAGGCGCGGCAGCAGCGCGCCGCCGTGGTTCGGGTTCAGGCGGTGCCGCGCGCGACCCCGCCACGGCCAAGCGGCGCCGGCAGAGCCGCAGGGAGGCCTGGCTGATGGCCTTGCGGCCGTGGGTGATCATCGCGGCCCTTGCACTGGCCGCGCCGGTGGCACTGGCACAGGAGGCGCCGCCGCGCGCGGCCGCCACGCCGCGCCCGGCCGCGGGGCAGGCCTTCGCCTCGCCCGAGGATGGTTTTGCGGCGCTCGCCACGGCTATCGCGGCGCATGATGAGGCGCGTCTGCTGCGGATCCTGGGCCCGGCCGGGCGTGAATTGGTGCTGACGGGCGATCGCGTGGTTGACCGGGGGGCGCGCGATGGCTTCACCGCCGCCTATCAGTCGCGGCAGAGCATTGAGCGCATCCCGCCCAACCGGGCCATGCTGTTGCTGGGTGCTGATGGCTGGCCTTTGCCCATCGCGATGGTCGAGCGCGAGGGTGGATGGCGCTTTGATGCCCGCGGTGCAGCGCAGGAAATGATTGACCGCGAGGTTGGCCGCAATGAACTCAATGTCATTGCCAGCCTGCGCGCCATTGTGGCGGCACAATTCGAATATGCTGCGAGCGCCGGCCGGCAGGGGCCTTGGCGGGCCTATGCCAGGCGCTTCTTCTCCACCCCGGGCCAGCGCGATGGGCTATATTGGGCCAGTGCCGAGGGTGAGGCGGAGAGCCCCTTGGGGCCGCTGGCCGCCCAGGCGGCGCAAGGCGGCGCGAGGAGCGGCACGCGGGATGGAACGAAGCGGGCTTTCCATGGCTATTTCTTCCGCATGCTAGAGGCGCAGGGCGCATCGGCGCCCGGCGGCGCGCGGGATTACCTGGTTGATGGCCGCATGATTGGTGGCTTTGCGGTTCTGGCCTGGCCGGCGGGCTATGGCGTTTCGGGGATTCAGAGCTTCATCGTCTCGCATGGCGGGGTGGTGTATCAGGCCGATCTGGGGGGGCGGACGGAGGAGCGGGCGGCGCGCATCATGGCCTTTGATCCCGATGAGGATTGGAGCGTGGCGGGGCCTTAGAGCCTGTTCCGTTCGCCTCGGCTCACTGCACAGGCTCTAAGCTTTTGTTTGTCGAGCATCTTTATCCGCTCAAACGAGTCCGTTTGAACGGATGATGCTCTAGCAGGGTGCTGAAAAACGGTGATGGCGGAGGACAGGAGCGAAAGGGCTTTGCCCTCCAGCGCTCTCTCACCCAGAAAATGATTTTCCTGGACGTTTGGATAATGTTTAAATCAGTAATCTAACGAAGGTGCAGGAAACTCGTCGGCATAAATGTCGACCCTGCTGGGCTGCTCGAGGGGCAAAGTCCTTCGATTTTTTTTGCCAGCTATTCGCTTTTCAGCAACCGATTCGGGTATTTTCAGCCCTGACGGCTCACCTATTCATAGCAATGGGGCGCGCTTAACTTGCACCGAGGCGTGCGGCCAAACGCTTCCCCAGCGCCTGGGTTGGTCGTTCGACCCAATAATGCAATGCGACGGCGGCGAGGAAGCCGAAGGAGAAGCCAAGGGTCAGGACTGGCCCCAGGCCCCATCCGGCATCGAGGGCCATGCGCATCAACGCCCAGCCGGCGACGGCATGGATCACGTAGAGCGGGTAGCTGATATTGGCCAGCCAATTGAGGCCCGGCCATGGCTGCTGGGCCTTGCCGCGCCATATGAAGGCGAGGGCAAAAACGATGGCTGCGATGGCATAGCTGGTCAAGCCGCTCACATACAGCAACTGTATGGTGCCGATTGGCCATTGCGCGGCAAGCGCCAGGAAAAATAATATGGCTGATATGATAGTAAGTCGCAGTGAAATCAGGCCACGATAATAAAAATTAAAAGCAGTCCCGATGAACATAAAGCACATCATTTGGGCGCTGAGCGTCATACCATACAGGAACTGGTAAATTGGCTCGCCGGATTTCAGCCAACCGGGCAGCGAAACGGCACCCACCGTCAGGCATAGCAGGGCAAAAGCGGTCAAGATGAGTGGCCAGATCCGGCCAGCGCGTAAGGGCCCAGCGAGTAGCAACATCAGAACGTAAAATTTTGCTTCGATTTCCAGCGTCCACACCACGCCGTCAATTGATGGGACCCAGGCGAGATCACGAACAAAAAGCAGCTGCAACATATAGGTATGCCAGGAGAAGGGCTGCGCCGCACCAAACCAATTCGCACATATTATTATAAATATGCAAGAAATACTTAGGCCAATGGCATAGGTCGGCCAGAGCCGTAAAAATCGCGATATCGCAAATTGCAATCTGGAACGATCAATCAGACTGAAGGGTATGATAAATCCGCTTATGATAAAAAACAATGCAACAGGGAAATGCTGCAAAAATCCGGCAGGCAACATTGAATCAACCGCAATCGTAAACCAATAGGGTTTCGGCTCAAATGGCGGAGAGCCTATCATCGTATTGATTGACGGCAACGTCCAAAATACCTGCGCGATATGGCCAATGACCACCATGAGCGCAGCAATCCCGCGCAAGGAATGAGCGAAAACAATTTTGGAGGGTAGTTGTGCCGGCTGCATAGCCTCGTCTAGACGCAGTGGCCCCTAGGCGAAACCCATCAAGGCTAAGCATCCATGCATTTGCGTGAGGCCCCGCCGGATATGGGGCTGCGGAGATGGCAGGCGACAGCGCGCCCGCCAGAGAGCGGCACCAGCGGCGGCATGGCCCGCGCATATTCCACCAGCCCCGCGCCGCAGCGCGGGTGGAAGGTGCAGTCTGGTGGCGGTGTGGCGGCGGAGGGGATTTCGCCGATAATCCTGGGCAGGATGCCGCGCCGGGTCAGGCTCGGGCGACGCCTCGCGCAGCATATTGGCATAAGGGTGCAGCGGCGCGCGCAGCACCTCGGCCACCGGGCCATGATCAACGATGCGGCCGAGATACATCACCGCCACGCTGTCGCAGAACCAGCGCACCACCGAGAGGTCATGGCTGACGAAGAGAAAGGCGAGGCCCCTCCGCTCACGCAATTCGCGCAGCAGCAGCAGCACCCGCGGCTGCACCAAGACATCAAGTGCCGAGACCGGCTCATCGGCCACGATCAATTCCAGCTCCACGCTCAGCGCGCGGGCAATGCCGATGCGCTGGCGCTGGCCGCCGGAGAATTCATGCGGCTAGCGCTCCAGCGCATTGGCTGGCCTGACAACAGGGATGGTGTGCCGGCGCGCCAATTCACACCAAGGCATTAAATTGGGGAATGCTTTCAAGAGCATGATCATCATCATGCCAATCCTGGCCGGAAAGGCCGGTTGCACGACAACATTTATGGGTGAATAATATTACAAAGGTTTGCATTCTGAAGGTGCGGTATTTGCAATTTCCGGTTTCAAATACGTTGCTGTCCGGCAGGCGGCGCGGCTTGGCCAGCAGCGCAGCATGCGCCCGCCCCCTGCTGCGCCTGGCCGCTACCACGCTCGTGGTCATGCTCGGCAGCACAAATTTCGCCCTGGCGGCGCCGCGCGATATCGTTGCAACACTCTCGACCGCCAATACCAGCAATCCAGAAATTCTGACGGCCCAGCGCAATATCTATGCGACGCATGAGGAAATTCCCATCGCGCTGCAGCGCTTCATGCCACGGCTGAACGCAACCGCGGAGGCCGGCAGCAGCTATCTCAGTGCGCAGCGTTACCGGGATGTCGCGCCGCAGGATCTGCGCCAGCGCATCCGCACGATGGGCCTCACACTCTCGCAGCCGATTTATGATGGCCAGGCCATTCCGGGCTACCGGGCCGCCAATGCCCTGGTGCTGCGCGCCCGCGCGCAATTGCTCCAGGCGGAGGAGGCGGTGCTGCAGGATGCCGCCATATCCCACATCAACATCCTGCGCGACCGGGAAATTTTGCGCCTGCGCGACGCCTATCTGGTGCTGTTGCGCAATCTGGCCGCGGTGACGGAGCGCCTTGTCGAATCCGGCGACCGCACGGTGGGTGACCTCGCTCAGGTGCGAGCCCAGGAGGCGCGCGCCCTCTCCGCCCAATTGCAGGCCCGCCGCGACATCGCGCTCGCCGAGGCTGCCTATTTGCGTGTCGTGACCATCCCTGCCGGCGAACTCGCGCCACCCGTGCTGCGCTATCAACTGCCAACGACAATCGATATTGCGGTGGCCACCGCTAGGTCCGACAACTCTCGGGTGTTGCTGCTGCGGGTTGATGAGACGCTCGCGCGCGAAAGGGCCGCGCAATCAGCGGGGCTGCTGCAACCGCGGGTGGATCTCGTCGTCTCCGGCCAAAGCGGCCGAGGCGTGGATTACTATCGCGCGGGCCTGCCATCACCCTCCTCCTACGGTGAGCGCGGGGCTGTAATGTTGCAGGTAACGGTGCCGCTCTATCCTGGCCCGGGGGATTTCGCCCGGCTGCGCCAGGACCGCGAGCAGGTGCTCGCGCGCATCGCCGAGCAAGGCAATGCCGGCAACCGCGCCGCCGAAGACGCCTCGGTTGCGATGACGCGGTTGATCACGGCGCGCCAATTGATCGATGTGGCGGGGCGCGCCGTGCAGGCGCAGAACCTCTCCGTGCAGGTGATCATGCGCGAGATCGAGGCCAGGCGGCGGCAATTGCAGGACCAACTTTACGCCGAGCAGTTCCTTCTCGATGCGCGTGTGGAACAGGTGGCAGCGCGGGCGGAGGAGGCATCGGCGGCCTTCAGCCTGCTCAATGCCCTGGGCGCATTATCGGCCAAGTCGCTGGATTTGCCCGTACCACTCTTTGACCCCGAGCAGGATCTTCGCGCCACGCGCTGGCGCGTCATCGGGCTGTCGCGGGCGCCAGGCCGGCGGTGACGCGTTCGGAAATGAAGGCGTCGCTCGACCCATGACCCAAGACACTCCAAAGACAAACAGGTCGGAAATTTACCGCAAGGCGGCGTTGGAGCATCTGGGTTCGCCCGAGCGGCTGAATGAGATGATTTCCATCACCAAGCCCACCACCTGGCTCGCACTCTCGGTCGTGGCTTTGATCCTGGCAGGGGCCGTGACCTGGGCCTGGATCGGCCGCCTGCCCACACATGTCACCGGCAATGGTCTGATGCTCGTCGAGGGGGGACGGATCTTTGGGGTGAACACGGTGGGTGCGGGCATGCTTCGCGAACTCTCGGTGCGGGTGGGCGATATGGTGGAGGCGGGCCAGGTGATCGGCCAGTTGACGCAAACCGATGTTGAGCGTGATGTGCGCCTTGCCCGTGAGCAGATTGAGGAGCGCGAGCGCGACCTCGAGCGCGCCCGCACCGTTGGTGCGCAGGAGGCGGCGGCACGGATGGAGAGTGTCACCCGCCAGCGCGCGGCCATTGAATTGCGTATCACCCTTGGCCGCCAGCGTGAGGATGTGCTGCGCCAGCGTCTGCGCCTGACCGAGACCCTGTTCCGCGACCGGATTGTGACCCAGAACGAGGTTCTGGCGCTGCAACAGGAATTGTCGCTGATATTGCAGGATGTATCGACGGCCATAAGCGAGCGCGCCCGGGTCGCCGCCGAACAGGTAGAGTTGGGCCGGTTGGCGGAGCAACGCGTGCGCGAGGCCGAGTTGGCGCTCAACGAGGTCACTCGCCGTCTCGAAAGGCTGACCGGGGGCCTGAACGACACCTCGCGGGTGATCGCCCCGGTCTCTGGCGAGGTGAAAGAGTTGCGCACGGTTCAGGGTGCCATGATGCGCGAAGGCCAGCCGGTGCTGACGATAGAAAGCCGCGGCACTGGGCTGGAGGCGCTGGTCTTCATCCGTTCATCGCGCAGCGGCACAGCCATCACGCCGGGGATGAGCGCGCGTGTGGCGCCCGCCAATGCCCGCCGCGAAGAATTCGGCACCCTGATCGGCGAAGTGGCATCGATCAGCGATTTCCCGGTCTCGTTTGAGGCCATCCGGGCGATCATCAACAATGACGAATTGGCGCGCAGTTTCATGAGTGAAGGCCCGCCCTATCAGGTGATCATCCGCCTGGAACGCGATGCGCAGACCGCGAGCGGTTATCGCTGGACATCCAGCCGGGGGGCAGGTGTGACCTTGGGCAGCGGCAGCACGTTGCGGGCCGATGTGACGGTTGCTTTTCGCCGTCCCATCGCGATGGTGATCCCTGCCCTGCGCGATCTGTTGAAGCTGTAGGCCGCATGATCCACCAGGAGCGGACCGTGGCGGGGGAGAAGCGGCGTTGAGCGAAGCCAGTGCAGCCGAGGCGCCGGCCTTCGCCCCGAATATTCCTGCCGGCAAAAAGGGGCGCTTTCGCACCCCCACCATCCTGCAGATGGAGGCCACCGAATGCGGCGCCGCCTGCCTTGCCATGATCCTGGCGCGGGAGCGGCGGTGGATTCCGCTGGAGGAGATGCGGGTGGCCTGCGGGGTCTCGCGCGATGGCTCCAAGGCGTCGAACATCATTCGCGCCGCCAAGCAGCATGGGCTGGCGGCCAAGGGATACCGCAAGGAGCCTGAAGCGCTTCAGGGCCTGCCTTTCCCGATGATTATATATTGGAATTTCAATCATTTTGTTGTTCTGGAAGGGATGGATTTCCGGACTGGCACCGCGTGGATCAATGATCCCGCCACCGGCCCGCGCAAGGTCGCGCCCACGGAGTTCCAGCAAAGTTTCACCGGCGTCTGCCTAATCTTTGAGAAGACCAGCAGCTTCGAGGCCAAGGGTTCCCCACCCAGCCTCTATCGTGGCTTCCGAGCCCGGTTGCGCGGCTCGGAAACTGCCATGGCCTTTCTGGTGCTGGTGGGTATCTGCATCGTGCTGCCAGGTTTGGCGCTGCCGGTATTGAGCCAGGTCTTTGTGGATGAGGTGCTGGTCGAATCGCGTGATCGCTGGATGCCTTCGCTTATTCTTGGGCTGGTGCTCACCGCTCTGCTGCGCGGGATCCTGACCTGGCTGAAGGAAGCGCATCTCGCCAAGCTGCAGGTGAAGCTGGCCATCGCCCATGGCGCGGCGCTGTTCTGGCACATCATGCGCCTGCCCATCGGCTTCTTCGCGCTGCGCTACCCAGGCGATATCGGCAGCCGCGTGGCCTCGAATGATCAGATTGCCGAGTTGCTCGCGGGGCAACTCACCGAGGCCATGGTGGGCATTTTCAGCGTGATTTTCTTCGGCGCCATCATGGCGCTTTATGATCCGCTGCTGGCCTTGGTCGCCATTATCCTGTCGCTGACCAATATCCTGGCGCTGCGGCTGACCTGGCGCATCCAGGAGGATATCAGCCGGGTTGTGCTGCGCGAATCCGCCAATCTCGCCTCCGTCTCGGTCTCGGGTGTGGCGTCGATCGAGCAGATCAAGGCCCAGGGCAGCGAGCCCGACTTCTTCGCCAAATGGACTGGCGTGCACGCCAATTACCTCAATGCACAGCAGAATATCTCTTTCGTCTCAACGGTGCTGAATGTGGTGCCCGGCGTGCTCGCGGGCCTGACCAATGTGGCCATTCTCTGGCTGGGCGGGCTGAAGGTGATGGAGGGGGCCTTGTCGGTGGGTGCGCTGGTGGCCTTTCAGAGCCTGGTCACCAGTTTCAATGAACCCATTAAGACACTGATGGGCCTGGGCGGTGCGATGAATACTGTCAAAGGCCATATGGACCGGCTGGATGATGTGCGGCGCTACCCCATCGAGCCGCGCCTATCGGATGAGGCGCTGGGCAGCGCGCGCGTCCATACTGGCCGGCTGAGCGGGCGGATTGAAATTCAGAACGTGACCTTCGGCTATAGCCAGCGCGAGGCACCGCTGCTGACGGATATCACGCTCAGCATCGCGCCCGGCCAGCGGGTGGCGTTTGTAGGCGGCTCGGGCAGCGGCAAATCCACCCTCGCCAAGCTGATTACCGGGATTTATCGCCCCTGGTCGGGCAGCGTCACCTTCGATGGCCGCACGGCAGATGAATTGCCGCATCAGGAATTCGCCGCCTCCGTGGCCTGCGTGGACCAGGAGATTTTTCTCTTCGAGGGCACGGTGCGCAGCAATCTCTCGATGTGCGATGCGCGCGTGCCCGATGCGGCCCTCACCCGGGCGCTGGCCGATGCCGAATTGCTACAGGTCATCGAACAGCGGCCGCGGCGTTACGATTGCGAGGTGGCGGAGGGGGGGACGAATTTCAGCGGTGGCCAGCGGCAAAGGCTGGAGATCGCCCGCGCGCTGGTCAGCGACCCATCGGTGCTGGTGCTGGATGAGGCGACGAGCGCGCTCGACCCCTTGGTTGAAAAGCGCATCGACGAGCATTTGCGCCGGCGCGGCTGCACCTGCGTCATCGTCGCCCACCGCCTCAGCACGGTGCGCGATGCCGATGAGATCATCGTGCTCGAGCGCGGCCGCATCGTGCAGCGTGGCACCCATGAGGTGCTGATCACCCAGGAGGGGACCTATCGGAGGCTGCTGGAGGCCGAAAGCGCCCGGGCGGAGAGATGAGCAATATGGCGCCTGATGCTTCAGCCGAGGCTGACCATTTTGACAATGACCTGCTGGAGCGCATCGGCGGCGAACGGCTCTCAGTGGGCTACCACAACCCGTTTCTGCTCAATGATCCGGGCCTAGTCTATCTGGTGCTGCAAGGGCGGGTGGAGATCTACCTCACCCCCTTGCTGGGCGGGCAGGTCTGCGGCCCAGGCATGCATGTGGGCTCCTTCCGGCCAGGCGACCTGATCTTTGGTGCGGCCGAGGGCGCGATGCCTCAGGCCCCGTCATTGCCGCAAGCCTGGCTGGCGCCGGAAACCACATTTGCCCTGCGCGCCGTCGCCACCATGGGCTCGCTGGTCTATCGCGGCGATCTGGCACGGGTGTCTGGCGAGGATTTCGACATTGTTACCGTGGATTGGGTGGACCGCTGGGTCAGCGGGATTTCCGACCGCCTGGAGACCGGGGCGCGGCCGACGGCGACCGCCATCATCGAGGCTGATCCTGGGCAGGACCACCCTGCCGGCTCTGCGCTCTACGCCTTTCACGGCGATGTGGTCTGGGTGAGCCTGAGCGAGGGCGAGGCGTTTTTCCTCGGCCAGCCTGATAGCCCGCTCCGGCCGGGGGATCTGCCCGTGCCGGTTGCGGGGCGGGTGTGGCTGACATTGCCCGCGCCGGCCACGCTCAATGCCACCTTCTCGCCCGGGCAATTGCGCAACCGAAGGCTTTGGGAGGCGCTGCCCGCCTTCAATGCGCGATGCGTGGCGGTGCTGACCCGGCGCCTGCTCGATGAGGAGGCCCGCCGCAGCGAGGCATGGTCACGCCGGGTGGCTGAGCGCGAGAGCGCCTTCCGCCGTGGCGTGGCATCCATCGGCGGCCTGCTCGACCCCCGGCTGAAGTTCCAGGCCGGCGCGCCCAGCGCGCCGACAGACCGCCTGGCCGCGGCACTCCGCCTGGTGGCCGAGCCTTTGGGCCTGGAGGTCATCGAACCCGCCGGTGAACCGGCCGGGGTTTATTCGCCACTCGACGAGATCGCCCGGGCCTCGGGCTTTGGCATGCGGCAGGTGGAGCTGCGCGAGGGCTGGTGGCGCAATGATAGCGGCCCGATCCTGGGCTTTCGGGACGACGCGGATCTGGCGCCTGTGGCGCTGTTGCCCGATGGGCCGAACCGCTACCGCATGGTTGATCCGGCAGGTGGCGCAGATGTGCCCGTCACCGCTTCGGTTGCGGCGGGGCTGTATTCCAAGGGCTATATGCTCTACCGGCCGCTGCCGGCCGAGGCGCGGAGCATGTGGGACATGCTGCGTTTTGGCGTGCGAGGCTTGCGGCCCGACATGACAGTTATCCTGGTAATGGGATTGCTCTCAGGGATCATGGCGCTGCTTGTGCCCATTGCCAGCGGCTCGCTGATGGAGACGGTGCTGCCGCGCTCCGATTATGCGCTGCACATCGCCATCATCGCAGCCCTTACCGCGGCGGCGATTGCCGATACCACCTTTGATGTGACGCAAGCTGTCGCGGTGGTGCGGCTTCAGGGCCGGATGGACAGCGTGGTGCAGACCAGCATCTGGTGGCGTTTGCTCTCGTTGCGCGCGCAGTTTTTCCGCCGATACACCTCAGGTGACCTCGCTGATCGTGCAAATGGGATCAACGTCATCCGCGAGGCGGTATCGGGGGCGGTGATCCAATCGGTGCTGGGTGGGTTATTCTCCTTGGTCAGCGTGGTGGTGATGTTCGCGCAAAGCTGGCAACTGGGGCTGGTCGGGGTTGGGCTGGTGCTGGTGCTGGCTGCCATCACCGTGCTGCTGTTTCGCATGTCGCTGCCGCATATCCGCGCCGCACAGCAGATGAACGGCCAGATCCATGCCCTCGTCTTTCAATTATTGACCGGCATCACCAAGCTGCGGGTGGGGGCCACCGAGGGGCGGGCCTTTGCCCGCTGGTCAGAGATTTACGCACAGGAGCGCGGCCATTTCTACGCCGTGGCCCGGATCGCGATCTGGCAGAAGCTGTTTACCAGCGTGTATCCGGCCATCGCCTCGGCCATCCTGTTTGCTGTCATCGTCTGGTTGCTTGATGCGGCGCAGCCCAATTCGGGCTTTTCGATTGGCAGCTTCGTGGCCTTCAATGGCGCCTTTGGCCAGTTTCTCGTCGGCGTATTGGCGCTGGTGAATGCCCTGAACACGCTGCTGAAGGTGGTGCCGATCTGGGAGCGGGTGAGACCCATTCTGGATGCTAGAACCGAGGCTGATGGCGTGCTGTCATCGCCTGGCGTGGTGAGCGGGGAGGTTCGCGTTTCCAACCTCACCTTCCGCTATAATGCCGATGGGCCGCCGACGATTGATAATCTGTTGATGCGGATTGCCTCGGGCGAGTATGTGGCTTTCGTGGGTGCATCGGGCTCGGGGAAATCCACCCTGCTGCGTCTGCTATTGGGTTTTGAAGACCCGGAATCGGGCGCGATCTACCTTGATGGCAATGACCTCGCGACGCTGGATATGCGCGCGGTGCGCCGCCAGATCGGCACCGTTTTGCAGAATGGCAAGCTGCAACCGGGCAGCATTTTTGAAAACATCGTGGGCACCGCCCCGCTGCGCATGAATGATGCCTGGGAGGCGGCGCGGCTGGCGGGCCTGGCGGCGGATAGTGAGGCCATGCCAATGGGCATGCAAACGGTGCTCTCCGAGGGCGCGCAGGCTTTGTCAGGCGGGCAGCGGCAGCGCCTGCTCATCGCCCGCGCGCTGGTGCGCAAGCCCAGATTGCTGATCTTCGACGAGGCGACGAGCGCGCTGGACAATCGCACCCAGGCCGAGGTGAAGGAGACGCTGGACCGGCTCAGCGTCACGCGGATCGTGGTGGCGCATCGCTTGAGCACGATATCCGATGTGCACAAGGTGTTCGTCTTTGATGCCGGGCGTCTTGTTGAATCCGGCAACCCCAAGGAATTGCTCAAAACCGATGGCACATTTGCCGCGCTGGCGCGGCGGCAAATGGTGTGAGGGCCAGGGGAAGAATGGCTGCCCAGGGCTGAGGCGGGGCTGGGGGATTATCGGCTCTTGCTCCCTCGCCCTCAGGGCGTTCTGCTACTCTGGCGTCGCGCCTGAAATCCGCACCATCTCGGCCCAGCGCGGCGTCTCGCGCGCGAGGCGCTCGGCGACAGCTTCGGGTGTGGAGCCGGTCAGCCGCGTGCCGATGCCAATGGCACGCTGCTGCAAGGCAGGGTCGGCGAAGGCGGTGCGGATCTCCTGGCTCAGCCTGTCCACCACCGCGCGCGGCGTGCCGGCGGGCGCGGCCCAAATGTGCCAGGGGCTCACATTGAAATTATCGAGCCCCGCCTCGGCCATGGTCGGCACTTCGGGCAGGGTTGGCCAGCGCTCGGGCATGGTCACGGCCAGGGCGCGGATGCGGCCCTCGGCGATGACGGGCGTATAGCTGGCGAGATTGTCCACTGCGAGTTGAAGATCACCCGAGAGCATGGCTGGGATGGTTTGCGCCGCGCCACGGAAGGCCACATGGGTGCCCTGGATGCCGCCGCGGTTCAGCAGATAGGCGCCCGAGAGATGGATCGTCGTGCCCACGCCAGAGGAGCCATAGCTGATGCCCTGCGGGCGGGCCCGCGCCCAGGCCAGGAATTCCGCCAAATTGCGCGCGGGGACATGCTGTGCGGGCACCACCGCCACATTGGGTAGGTCCCACATGGCGCTGATCCATTGGAAATCCTGCGCCGGATCAAAGGGCAGGCGGGTGAACAGCATGGGGTTGATCACCACATTATGCATGCTGACCGTGCCGATGGTGTAACCATCGGGGGTGGCGCGGGCCAGGGCCTCGGCGCCGATATTGCCCGAGGCACCGCTGCGCGTTTCTACCACGAAGCTCTGGCCCAGGCGCTGTGTCATGACCTCGCAGGCGAGGCGTGTCATCACATCGAGAGAGCCGCCGGGGGGGAAGCCGACGATGACCCGCACCGGGCGGTTGGGCCAGGCCCCCTGCCCTAGAGCCGGCATTGCCAAAAGCGTGCTGGCTGCGAGAAGATTGCGGCGCTTCATCATCGTTTCATCTCCCATTTTTCGGGAGGTTAACAGAGGGGCGGCGCTGAGCATATGGCGGATTGAGCGGCGGCATGGGTTGTGCGGCAGGCATTATGGCAGCGCAAATAAGTGCCTGGCGTGGCGTTCGAAATTGCTTGGTTTTCCAGCTATAAAAATATGGTGAGACCTCTGCTAACCTTGGCGATTGATCTGGGTTAGCCTAATCATCGTTCGCTCGCTTCATCTGCGGCGTTTTGACTTTATTGGAATAATTTTCTTTGTGATAGGATTAGGTAATGAGCATTCAAGAAGATTATTCAGCCCTCCAGCAAGTTATGAATGATTATTCCGAATGGGTGCGTAGCTCTGCCCTCAAAATATTACCTTGGGTTGATATTGAAAAAAAATCGATTGTTGATTTTGGTTGCGGCCGTGGAGATTGGTTAAGAGTCGCAAAAGAATTAGCGGCATCACGAATTTTAGGTCTAGATACATTTGCCTTGGAGAAATTTCAAAGCGATATACCCATTGAATATGTGAATTTAACGGAGCCTGTGCAGCTGCCAGACCGTTGGGATATTGCGATGTGCTTGGAAGTGGGCGAACATTTACCGGAAAATGTAGCCGCCACACTGGTCCAATCGCTGGTGAATGCGGCGCCTGTAGTGCTATTCTCGGCGGCGGCGCCTGGGCAAGGTGGCGTTCATCATATCAACGAGCAGCCTCCTGAATTTTGGTTCGATTTATTCAAGATGCATGGCTATCAATGCTTTGATTTCCGTGATGAAATCTGGGCAGATGAAGAAATTGAGCCATGGTATCGGATGGGCGTATTGGTTTTCGCTGATCCCACTCATGCACCTTCTCAATTAAAAAATTACCGCCGCGAAATGGCTAGACATATTATACATCCCGATATTTTTGCCGCATATGCACCCAAAGGCCGGAATCTGATTCTTCACTATGACAAAAAGATAAAGCAATGGTATCCGCAATTTTTAGAAGATTCTGAAAAATAGAGTGGATTGGAGCCTATAGCCGGGATTGAGCAAATTTGGCGGGCGCTCTGACGTTTTTTTCAGATTGCTCGCCATGCCAGCGCGCCCAACGGCCCCGCGCAGGGGCCGATAAACCTCCAAGGCCGAAATTGGCATAATTTCATTTTAAATCAATAATCTTGGGCAGCAATCAGCCTTAATCCTCGCTTGCAAGATCGAGCGCGGCGATGATAGTGAGGCAAGAAGGTTGTTGGTTTCGCGGTATGCCATACTCCCCCAGAGGGACCGGCGGAAGGGGCTGTAGCCAAGAAACATAATCGGTTAATCTATTGAACTTTATATTTATTTTTTTTTATGTTACACTGGAAGCTTGGCGGCTGTCGCTGCCGGGGTTTGGATGCCTCACTTCGCGGTCATAGGTATGACCCACCGCCTTCTTCCATTGATAACCTGAAATTTGGAATTTTCGGTTAACCCTTTAGAAAGATTTGAGATTGGCCATGCGCAAACGTTTTCTTCCGATCGCCCTTGTCATCTCCGCCCTGGTTTTCGCCAGGCCAGGCCATGCGGGGATGCTGCAGGATAGCTGGGATCGCACCGTCTCGGTCGTGGGGACGGCCACGGGCATCATCCTCAGCCCGTTCCAGGCTGCGGCAGAATGGACAATGAATTTTCTGCGCAGCGAGGAGCGCGCATTGGCGGCGGAGATGAACCGCTTCGTCTCCACACTGCGTCAGGACCTCAACCGCTTTGAAACCCTGGCCGGGCGGGCCGGCTTCACCCTGTCCAATGTCTCCGTCAAGCCGGGCATCATCCCTGAGGTGGAATTGGCCTTCGAGCCGGCGGAGGAAATCACCCCTGCCGCGGAGGCCGCGCTGCGCCAGGAGCTCGCGCAGTTGAGCGGCGCGATGGGCGCGCTGGAGCGCGCGGTTATTCTGCTGCTGCTCGATGTGGATGAGAGGGTTGAAGCCATTCGCCCGAATGGCTTTCGCGTCGGTGAGATCGCTTTTGCCCTGGTGGCCATCTTCCCGGAAATGACGATCAACTTCGTCCGCGCTGAACCCGCCGCGCGCTGATTGCGCCACCCGGGCGCAAAGCCCTGCGCCCGGATGGACACCTGATGAAGTCTGACGGTAAAGCCGTCAAGCAACACGACAGGAGGCCCCAAGAATGCTGAACACCGCCATCATCGGCATGGGCAATTGGGGCCGCACCCTGGTGAATTCGGTGCAGGGCCGCAATGGCGCCGGTATTCGCTTCGTCGCCGGCACGACCGGCACGCTCGACAAGGCGCGCGACTATGCGGCGGAGAAGGGCATTCGCCTGCACGCCAGCTATGCCGATGTGCTGGCCGACCCGCAGGTGCAGGCCGTGGCCCTGGCCAGCCCGCATGGCATCCATTCCGAGCAGGTGATCCAGGCTGCCGCCGCCGGCAAGCACGTCTTTGTTGAGAAACCCTTCACCCTGACCAAGGCCAGTGCCGAGGCGGCCGTTGCCGCCTGCGTGAAGGCTGGCGTGGTGATGGCGCTGGGGCATAATCGCCGCTTCCTGCCAGCGGTTGCTGAGATGAAAGCGATGCTGGCCGATGGGCGGATCGGCACGCTGCTGCATGTTGAAGCCCAGTTCAGCGGCCCTGGCGCGCTCAACTACAAGCCCGGCATGTGGCGGGCCGACCGGGCCGAGAGCCCGCTGGGCGGCATGGGCGGCATGGGCATCCATATGGTGGATATGATCATCCATCTCGCCGGTCCCTTCCGGGATGTACGGGTGCTCAGCCACGCCAAGGTCTCGACCACCATCGATGATACGACGGCGATGCTCGCCATGCTGGAATCGGGTGCCACTTGCACCTTTGCCACGCTGGCGCTGGCACCGAGGCTCTGGCGCGTTGCCCTCTTCGGCACGGCCGGCTGGGTTGCGCTGCATGGCCACGAAAACCTGACCTATTGCGCGCTCAACGGTGCGCCCGAGACGCAGACATTTCCCGTGACCGATATCGAGCATGCCGAGTTGGAGGCTTTCGCCGCCGCGGTGGCTGGCGGCCCGGCCTATCCGCTGCCGCTGGATGAGGCGGTGCATGGCGTTAGCGTCTATGAGACGATGATCCAGGCGGCGGCTTCGGGCAGTGCTTACGCGGTGGCTTGATTGCGCTTGTGACCCTGGGAAGGGCTTTGCCCTCCCCAGACCCCTCCCACCAGGGCCGACCCGGCCCTGGACCGTGGAGGAATTGAGTTGGGGAGGGAGGGGGCCGGGCAGAGCGCGCGCTGCCCGGCCCCCTCCCTCCCCAACTCCATCTCATGGTTTCCAAAGGCCTTTCGGCCTTTGGTGGGTGGGTTTGGGAGGGCAAAGCCCTTCCAAGGGCCGCCCGCACTGCCCGCTAACCCTAAAGGACACCAAAAATGAGCCATATCAAACGCAGCGGCACCAATGCCATTCTGTCCACCGCCGTAGAATATCACGGCTTTGTCTTCCTCGCCGGCATCACCGCCGATGACCTGAACAAAGACATTGCCGGGCAAACCGCCGAGGTCATCGCCAAGATCGATGCCGCCCTCGAAGAGCATGGCACGGACAATACCCGCATTCTCTCCGCCCAGATCTGGCTGAAGGATATTCGCGACCGCGATGCGATGAACGTTCTGTGGGTGAAGTGGCTGCCGGCCGGCGCCCAGCCCGCCCGCGCCTGTGTGGAGGCTAATATGGCCAGCCCGCGCCACCTGGTCGAGATCATGGTCACGGCCTGCAAGTAATGTGGCTGGTGGGCCTCGCCGTTTTTGCGGCGGGGCTCTCCACCACGCTGCCGCTGCCGCTCTACGTCGAATATGCCGGCGGGGGTGGCACGGGCATGCTGGCAGCGGCCTTTGCCTGCTATGCCGGTATTCTCATTCTCACCGCACCTTTGCTGGGCCCGCTGCCGGACCGTATTGGCCGGCGGGCCTGTGTGTTGATCGGGCTGCTTCTCGCCGGGGGCTCGACGCTCTTGCTGGCCTTGTGGCCGGGGCTGGGGCCCTTGGCCTTGGCGCGCTGCATGCAGGGCATCGCCATGGGGTGTATTTCCAATGCTGCCGGGGCCTGGGCCGCCGAATTGGCCGAACGCCAGGGCGCTGCGACTGAGGCCGCCAGCCGCCAGGGTGCGCGGGTGGTCGCCATGGGCACGGCGGGCAGTTTTGGCGCCGGGCCGGTTTTCACCCTGCTCAATCTTCTGCTCTGGCCCGAGATGCGCCCGCCTGTGGTGTTTTGGGCGCATTTGGCGCTGCTCCTGGTGCTGCTGCCAGCCGTGGCGCGGCTGCCGGAGACCTATGCCGGGCCGCGCGGCGCAGCGCTGCGGCTGCCGTTTTTTCCGCCCGGCACCCTGGCCTCGACCATGGCGATGTTGCCGGGCTGGGGGGTGACGGGTGTGGTGCTGACCACGGTGCCAGCCACGCTCGCCACGCTGGGCCATGCCCGCGCCGGGGCCTGGGCGGTGGCGGGGATGATTCTTGCCGGAACCCTGGCCCAGCAGGCGTTTCGCGCCATGCCGCCATGGCGGGCGATGCGGCTGGGCCTGCCGCTGCTCACCCTAGGGGCGGGGCTGGTCTTTGCCGGGGCCATACTGGGCTCGATGTGGCTGCTGCTGCTGGGCGCGCCGCTGGCCGGCATGGCGGCTTATGGGCTGGTCTATCTGGGGGGGTTGGCCGCGGCCACGGCGGCGGCGGCGCAGGAGCGGCCGCGCGCCACGGCCGGGTTTTTCGTCGTCGCCCATACCGGATTCGCGCTGGTGCCGCTCGCGGTTGGGCTGGCGGCGGATGTGATAGGCAGCGCGGCGGCGCTGAGCGGCATGTGGATTTGTGTGCTGCTGGCAAGCCTGCTGCTGTTGCGCCGCCTGCCCCGCCCGACCGCGTGATCGGCGTGCTGGTACCCTTGTGGCACCCCGCGCCGGCTGTGGTATAGGGGGGCCATGACGCGCATCCTCCCCCTCCTGGCCGCCCTTGCCCTGCTCTCCGGCTGTAGCGGCCTGACGCAATGGGATGGCTCTTTTGCCGGCCTGTCCACCAGCCGGGCCCGGCCCAGTGCCACGGTCGACCGCACGCCCGAAGGGCTTTACGCCGCTGGCGTTGAGGCGCTGCAACAGCGCCGCTACCCCCAGGCGGTGGAGCTTTTTGACCAGTTGGAGCGCGACCATCCCTATTCGACCTGGGCCACCAACGCCAAAATCATGGCGGCTTATGGCGATTATCAGCGCAACCGCTATGTCGAGGCGATTGCAGCGCTTGACCGCTTCATCCAACTTCATCCGGCGCATCGCGACATCGCCTATGCCTATTACCTGCGGGCGCTGAGCTTTTACGAGCAGATCAACGACGCCCAGCGCGACCAGCGCGCGACCGAGACCGCCATGGCCGCGCTGCAGGATGTGGCCAACCGCTTCCCCGACACCGCCTATGCCCGTGATGCGCGGCTGAAGATCGACCTGGGCCGTGACCACCTGGCCGGGCGCGAGATGGTGATTGGCCGCTTCTATCAGCGCCAGCGCCTGCTCAATGCCGCCATTGGCCGCTTCCGCCGGGTGATTGAGGATTATCAGACCACCAACCACGTGCCCGAGGCGCTGCATCGCCTCACCGAGATTTATCTCTCGCTCGGTCTGACGGATGAGGCCCGCCGCACCGCCTCGGTGCTCGGCCATAATTTCCCCGGCAATGCCTGGTACCAGGATAGCTACGCCCTGTTGGTGGAGGGCGCGCCCGGTTCGCCGGCGGCACCCGGCTTCTTCCGCCGTACCATCGCCCGGGTGTTCTGAGCCGCGCGTGCTGGCATCGCTCGCCATCCGCGATGTGGTGCTGATCGAGCGGCTGGACCTGCCCTTCGGCCCTGGGCTGTCGGTGCTCACCGGCGAGACCGGTGCGGGCAAATCCATTCTGCTTGATAGTCTGGGCCTCGCGCTGGGCATGCGGGCCGAGCAGGGGCTGGTGCGGGCGGGGCAGAAGCAGGCCAGTGTGACCGCGGTGTTCCAGCCGCCTGAGCGCCACCCGATTTTTGACCTGCTGGCGGAACAGGGACTCGAGATTGAGGATGAGCTGGTGCTGCGCCGGGTGGTGCAGGCCGATGGCAAATCCCGTGCCTTCGTCAATGACCAGCCGGTGGGGGTGGCGCTGCTGCGGCGGCTGGCGGCCACGCTGGTTGAGGTGCAGGGGCAGAATGACCAGGTGGGCCTCTCCGACCCAGCCGGGCATCCCGCGCTGTTGGACGCATTTGGTGGCTTGGGCGGGCTGCGGGCGGCGGTGGCGGCGGCCTTCCGGCAATGGCGCGGCGCCGAATCGAGCCTGGCAGCGGCGCGTGAGGCGGTGGCGGCGGCGATGCGCGATGAGGATTTTCTCCGCCATGCCGTGGAGGAATTGACCAGCCTCTCGCCGAAAGAGGGCGAGGAGGAGCGGCTTAGCCAAGAGCGGCAGCATTTGCAGCAGGGCGAGCGCCGCGCCGAGGCGATTGCGGCGTCACTGGCCGAATTGCAGCCGCGGGACCGCCGCTCGGGCAGCCCCGGCAGCGCCTTGCGCGCCGCCGCGCGGGCGCTGGAGCGGGTGCCATCGCTGGGCGATACGGCGCAGCCCATCCTGGCCGCGCTCGGCGTGGCACAGGACGCGCTGGCCGAGGCAGAGCAGATGTTGGAGCGGGTGATGGCCGATGCCGCGCCGGACCCGCGCCGGCTGGAATCGCTGGAGGACCGGCTATTTGGCCTGCGCGCCGCCGCGCGCAAACACGGTGTGGCGGTGGCCGAATTGGCGGCCCATCTCGCCCTGCTGCGCGGCCGGCTGGCCGCACTCGATGCCGATACCGGCCGGGTGGCGGCGCTCGAGCGTGATTGCGCCGCTGCGCGCAGCGCCTATCGCAGCGCCGGGGAGGCGCTGAGCACCGCGCGGCGCGCCGCCGCCACGCGGCTGGAAAAAGCCCTGGCGCAGGAATTGCCGCCGCTCAAGCTCGACCGTGCCCGGGTGGTGGTGGAGGTGACGGCGCGCGACGAGGCGGGCTGGAATGCTGAGGGGATGGACCGCGTTGCCCTGCTGGTCTCCACCAATCCCGGCCAGGCGCCGGGGGCGCTGGAGCGGGTGGCGAGTGGTGGCGAATTGTCGCGGTTGATGCTGGCGCTGAAGGTGATTCTCGCCGCCGGCTCGCCGGTGCCCACGCTCGTCTTTGATGAGGTGGATGCCGGCATTGGCGGCGCGACGGCGGCGGCGGTGGGCGAGCGGCTGGCCCGAGTGGCCGAGGGGCTGCAGGTGCTGGTGGTGACGCATTCGCCCCAGGTGGCGGCGCGTGGGGCGCATCACTGGCGGGTGGCCAAGGGCTTTGCCGCCGGGCGGGCGGAAACCCGGGTGGAGAAGCTGCGCGGCGATGAAAGACAAGAGGAGATCGCCCGGATGCTGGCCGGCGAAACCGTGACCGAGGCTGCCCGTGCGGCCGCCGCCAGCCTATTGGCCGGCAGGCCATGACCGAGGCCGAAGCCGCCGCCGAGTTGGCGCGCCTCGCGGCCGAGATCGCACGCCATGACGCGGCCTATCACCAGCGTGACGCGCCCGAAATTTCCGATGCCGAGTATGACGCGCTGGTGCGCCGCAACCGCGAATTGGAGGCGCTCTTCCCGGCGTTGATCCGCGAGGACAGCCCCTCCCAACGGGTGGGGGCCGGAGCGGTAGAGGGTTTTTCGGCCTTCAGCCATGGCGTGCCCATGCTCAGCCTGGATAATGCGTTCTCGCCTGAGGATTTTGTCGAGTTCTGCGCCCGTATCCGCCGCTTCCTCGCCCTACCGGAGGACGAGCCAATGGCGATTGTGGGGGAGCCGAAGATCGATGGTCTCTCAGTCAATCTGCTTTATGAGAATGGGCGGTTTACCCGGGGCGGCACGCGTGGCGATGGCGCGGTGGGTGAGGATATTACTGCCAACCTTCGCACCCTGTCGGACCTGCCGCTGCGGTTGAAGGCGCCCTTCCCTGCCCGAATCGAAATTCGCGGCGAGGTTTTTATGACCCGGGCGGATTTTCTGGCCTATCGCGCGGCACAGGAAGCGGCCTTGGCCGAGCGCGAGCGGCGGCGTGATGCTGGCGAGAAGCTTGGGCCCGCTGTGAGCGTGCCGGTCAATCCGCGCAATGCGGCGGCTGGGTCGCTGCGGCAGCTTGATGCGGCCATCACCGCGCAGCGGCCGCTGAAACTCTTTGCCTATGCGATGGGCGAGGCGTCCGAACCGCCGGCCGAGACGCATCATGGCTGGCTGGAGACGCTGCGCGGCTGGGGTTTTTCGGTGAACCCGCTGAGCAGCGTGTTCAATGCCGCTGAGGCTGCGGAATTTCAGGCCCGCATGGCCAGTGAAAGACCCGCCCTCGCCTATGAGATCGATGGTGTGGTCTATAAGCTCGACCGGCTGGATTGGCAGGCGCGGCTGGGTTTTGTCGGCCGGGCGCCGCGCTGGGCCATTGCCTGGAAATTTCCGGCCGAACAGGCCACCACCACCTTGCTGCGCATCGACATCCAGGTGGGACGCACCGGGGCGCTGACGCCGCGCGCGGTGATGGAGCCGGTGATGGTGGGCGGCGTTTCGGTGGCCCACGCCACCTTGCACAATGAGGATGAGATTGCGCGAAAGGATGTGCGCCCGGGGGACCGGGTGGTGCTGCAGCGGGCGGGCGATGTTATTCCACAAATTGTTTCGGTGGTGGATGCCGATCGGCCGGGGCGGGGCGCCGCTTTCGTCTTTCCGAACCTCTGCCCGGCCTGTGGCAGCCATGCGGTGCGCGTGGGCGATGATGTGGTGCGCCGTTGTACCGGGGGGCTGATCTGCCCGGCGCAGACGGTGGAGCGGCTGAAGCATTTTTGCAGCCGCCGCGCGCTGGATATTGAGGGCATGGGCGATGAACGCCTTGCTTTGATGCATGAGCGTGGGTGGGTGGTCTCGCCGGCTGATTTGTTTCGCCTGGGCGCGCGGCGGGCCGAACTCTCGGCGCTGGAGGGCTGGGGGGAGACCTCGGTCACCAAGCTGCTCGCCGCGGTGGAGGCGCGCCGCCGGCCTGCGCTTGAGCGTTTTATCTTTGCGCTGGGCATCCGCCGCATTGGTGAGGCCAATGCCAAGCTGCTGGCGCGGCATTACGGTGATGTGGCGCAATGGCGCGAGCGCATGCGGGCGGCGCGCATCATTGGCAGCGAGGCGCGTGAGGAGCTTGGCAGCATCCAGGGTATTGGCCCGACCATTGCCGAGGAGTTGGTGGATTTCTTTGCCGAGCCGAAGAACCTGGCCGCGCTGGATGATCTTCTCGCCGAGGTGACGCCGGAGAATGCCCAGGTGATCGAGGGCGGGCCCTTTGCCGGCAAAACGCTGGTCTTCACCGGCAGCCTCTCCACCATGACGCGTGACGAGGCGCAGGCCCGGGCGGAGCAGCTCGGCGCCAAGACCTCGAAATCGGTGTCGAAGAAAACCGATTTCGTGGTGGTGGGCGAGGATGCCGGCTCGAAGGCGGCGAAGGCCACGGAGTTGGGCGTGCGGGTGTTGAGCGAGGCGGAGTTCCGCGAACTCGCCGGGATGTAGTTTAGAATTCCAGCAGATTGTCGCGGAACTGGGCATGGCCGTATTCCTTGCGGGTCAGGCCACGGGCTTGCAGGGCCGGGATCAGGCCGTCGGTGATTTCGGCAATAATGCGCCGGCTGGTGTCATTGGTGGTGATGAGGAAGCCATCGCCGCCCACCTCGGCCATCACCTCCTCCATGCGTGCCGCCACGCTGTCGGGCGTGCCCACCAACTCGACCGAGCCATTATTGCCGCGATAGCTGAGCATGGCCTCGCGCAGGGTTTTCTTGCCGGTCACCTTCTTGAAATCATCGAGGCTCTGCTGGTGGCCATTGGTGGTGAGGGTGAGTTCATTGACCGGGGTATCGAGGTCATAGGCGGCGAAATTGATGTTGGTGATCTTGCCGAAGAAGGCCAGCAATTGCGGCACCTGCTTGGCCGCGCGCGCCATTTTCTGGGCGTGGCGCAGGCGTGCCTCCTCCTCGGTCTCGCCGATGGTGGGTGAGACGAGGAAGAGCACCTTGATGTCATCGGGGTTGCGCCCCTGGGCCAGGGCATGGGCGCGCAATTCGTCACGATAGGCCTTCATGCCGGCGGTGCCCTTCACCGAGGCCACCACGGTATCGGCATGGAGCGCGGCGAAGCGCTTGCCGCGCGGGGAGCCGCCGGCCTGGGCGATGACCGGCCGGCCCTGCGGCAGCGGCCCGGAATTCAGCGGCCCGCGCGATTTATACCAGCGCCCCTCGAAATCCACCTGGCGCACCTTGGTGTGGTCAACCAGCACGCCGGTTTCGGTATTGGCGATGATGGAATCCGGGTCCCAACTGTCCCACAGCGCATTCACGCAGGCCATGTATTCATCGGCCATGTCATAGCGCAGGTCGTGGTCGGGCATGCCGGGCATGCCGTAATTCATCGCGGCGAAATCGCTGCTGCCGGTCACCATGTTCCAGCCGATGCGCCCCGCGGAAATCTGATCCAGCGAGGCCACCAGGCGGGCCAGCAGATAGGGCGGATAGGCGAAGGTGGAGAGGGTGGGCACGATGCCCAGGCGCGATGTCTGCGCTGCCATCAGTGTTGCCATCACCGATGGGTCCTGGCGCGGGGTGGAGAGGCCGCCGGTGAGGTAGATCTCCCGGCTATTGCCGTAGCTTTCGCCGACATAGGAGCTGTCCTCGATCAGCAGATAGTCGAAGCGTGCCCGTTCCAGGGCGCGGGCGATATCGACAAAGAATTCTGCTGAGCGCCAGTCACGGCCGATGGCGCCGGTGAAGGGCTCGCCCCAGGCCTGCACCGATGAGCCTTGAAGAAACCAGCCGAGATGGAATTTTTGTCGCTGAGACATGCCCAAGCTCCTATGCGATGGGCGATTGCAGCCTGAATCCGGGCGGGGCGCCAGACGACCAAGCAGCGCCGCATGCAGCCGGCTGGCCCTGGGTTGCCCAGGCTTTGGTCAGGCGCCGAGGGATTGCTCGGTGAATTGCAGCGCGGCGAGGCGGGCATAGAGTCCGCCCTGCCGCACCAGGGCATCATGCGTGCCGGTGGCGACAATCCGGCCGGCCTCCATCACCAGGATACGGTCGGCCCGGCGCACCGTGGCCAGGCGATGCGCCACCACCAGCGTGGTGCGGCCGCGCGCGGCGGCCGCCAGGGCCTGTTGCACCGCCTGCTCGCTCTCGGCATCGAGCGCGCTGGTCGCCTCGTCGAGCAGCAGGATGGGCGGGTCGCGCAGGATGGCGCGGGCGATGGCGATGCGCTGGCGTTGGCCGCCGGAGAGGGTGACGCCGCGGGCGCCGAGATGGGTGGCCATTCCTTCTGGTAGGGCTGCGATGAAATCGGCTGCCGCGGCAGCCCGGGCTGCCGCCAGCACGGCGGCATCATCGGCCTCGGGCCGGCCATAGCGGATATTATCGGCCACCGAGGCGGAGAAGATCATCGGCTCCTGCGCCACCAGGCCCAGGCGGCCGCGCAGCGCCTGGGGCTCCACCAGGCGGATGTCGGTGCCATCGACCAGCACGCGGCCGGCCTGTGGGTCGCGGAAGCGCAGCAGCAATTGCAGCACCGTGGTCTTGCCCGCGCCGGAGGGGCCGACCAGGGCCACCGTCTCACCCGGTTCCAGCGCCAGGGTGATATCGCTCAGCGCTGGGGTATCGGGGCGGGAGGGGTAGTGGAAGGTTACCCCCTCAAACGCCACGCGGCCCTGGGGTGGCGGCAGGATGGCGGGGCTGGCGGGGGCAGCGATTTCGGGTTTTGTGGCCAGGATTTCGAGCAGGCGGTCAGCCGCCGCGGCGGCGCGCTGTATCTCGCCCCAGATCTCGGAAATCGTCGCCAGCGAACTGGCCAGAAGGACGGCGTAGAACACGAAGGCGGAGAGTTCACCGCCGGTCATTCGCCCGGCGATCACATCGCGCCCGCCCACCCAGAGGCTGAAGGTGATGGCACCGAAGCCCAGCAGGATCACGATCAGAATGAGAATGGCGCGCGAGAGGATGCGGCGCAGCGCCGCCCCCACGCTGCGCTCCACCTCGGCGGAGAACCGCGCGCGATCCGCCGCCTCATGGGTGAAGGCCTGCACGGTGGCCAGGCCATTGATCGTCTCCTCGGCGGTGGCGGCCAGATCGGCCACCCGCTCCTGCGCCGAGCGGGAGAGTTTGCGCTCCCGGCGGCCAAAGAGGATGAGCGGCAGCACCACCACCGGCACCACCACCAGGGTGATGGCAGCCAGCTTGGCAGAGGTGATGACCAGCATCGAGGCCGCGCCAATGGCCAGCAGGATATTGCGCAGCGATTGTGAAATGGCGGTGCCCACCAGCGCCTGCAGCACGGCGATATCGGCGGTGAGGCGGGAGAGGATATCGCCGGTGCGCGCCGTCTCGAAATAGGCCGGTGAGAGGCTGAGGACATGGTTGAACACGGCGCGGCGCAGATCGCCTGCCACCCGCTCGCCGAGCCAGGAGACGAGGTAGAAGCGCAGCGCGGTGGAGGCGCCCAGCGCTGCAACGATGAGGAACATGGCCAAAGCCGCGCCGTTCAGGCTGGCCGGGCTGGCACTGCCGAAACCCTGATCGATGAGTTGGCGCAGGCCCTGGCCGAGGCCCAGCAGTAACCCCGCCGCCACCAGCAGTGCCAGGGAGGCGGCGATGGCCCGGCCCAGATAAGGCCGCAGATGCGGCAGCAGCACGCGCAGCGAGGTGAGCGGCGGGCGGGTCATGCCAAACTCCTTGGGTCGGGCCCTTCCTAGCGCTTTCGGGGCGCGGCCGACACCACCGCAGCCGGGCGGTTTTACAGCGCCATATCCGGCAAGCCCTTGAGCACCACCCCGGCCGCGATCAGCGCCTGACGCGCAGCACCGCCCACGGCCTGGGCCGTCGGTTCATCGCCATGCAGGCACATGGAGTGGATTTCGGTGGGGATGCGCTTGCCCTCACGCGTCACAATCACGCCCTCCACCGCCATGGCCACCGCCTGCGCCGCGGCCACTGCGGGGTCGTGATGCAGGGCGTCGTGGTTGCGGCGGTCGGTGAGGTTCGCATCCTCGTCATACATGCGGTCGATGAAACCTTCGACGGCGAGGCGCATGCCCAGCGCCCGGGCGGTCTTCTCGATCTGGCTATGGGCGAGGCAGACATAGATCAGGCTGGCATCGACGCCCTTCACGCCGCGCGCCATGGCCATGGCCACGGTTTCGTCATTGGCGGCCACATTGTTCAGCGCGCCATGCGGCTTCACATGGGTGATCTTGCCACCGACCATTGCCGCCACCCCCATCAGCGCACCGATCTGATAGGCCACCATGTTCTCGATCTCAGCCGCGTTCATCCGCATCGGCCGGCGGCCAAAGCCCTGAATATCGGGGTAGCCCGGATGCGCGCCCAGCGTCACGCCATGCGCCATGGCCAGTTCCACGGTTTTGCGCATCACCAGGGGGTCCCCGGCATGGAAGCCGCAGGCGATATTGGCGCTGTTGATCAGCGGCATCACACCGGCATCATTGCCCATCTTCCAGGCGCCAAAGCTCTCACCGATATCGGCATTGATGTTCACGATGGGCATGGCGGGGTCTCCTTCAAAACCGAGGCCACCCTGGCAAGCCGCACCGCGCTTGCCAAGCCCGCGCGGGGCGGCGACCCTGATGGCATGATGCGTCTTCGACAGGCCGGTGACGGCGCCATGCTGGCGGAATTCTCTGACCGTCTCGACCCGCGGGCGGTGGCCGATGTGCGCGCGCTGGATGTGGCGCTGAACGCTGCCGCCCCCGATGGGCTGATCGAGACCATGCCCAGCCTACGCTCGCTGCTGGTGCTGCATGACCCGCTGCGGCTTTCCGCCCGGCGGCTACGCGCCTTGCTGGAGAGCCTGGCGGAAAACCTGGCCGATACCACCATCATCGGCCGGCAATGGCTCATCCCGGTCTGCTACGAGGAGGAATTCGCCCTCGACCTGGCCGAGGTAGCAGCCAGCAAGGGCATGAGCATGGAGGAGGTGGTGCGCCGGCATATCGGCGCCACCTATACCGCCATCGCCGTGGGCAGCTTTCCCGGCCTGCCCTATCTGGGCGGGTTGGACCCGGCGCTGGTGCTGCCGCGGAGGGTGCCGCCGCGCATCCTGGTGCCGGCCGGCACGGTGGCCATCGCGCTCGAAATGTCGAATATCTATCCCCAGGCCACGCCGGGGGGCTGGAATATTCTGGGCCGCAGCCCGGTGCCGCTGTTCAACCCGGGCTGGGAGGCGCCCTCCCTGCTCTCACCCGGCGATATTGTGCGCCATCGCGCCATGGCGCGCGCCGAATATGATGCGCTGCTGGCCGGCTTTGGCGATGGCACGCTGCTGCCGCATGAGACCTGCCGCGCATGAGCCTTCGCGTCATCGATCCCGGGCTGTTCAGCACCATCCAGGACCTCGGCCGGGTGGGGTATCAGCGCATTGGCGTGCCGCCCTCGGGCGCGCTGGATACGCTCTCGCTGCGGATGGGCAATGCGCTGTTGGGCCAGGCGCAGGGCATGGCGGGGCTGGAGATGTGCCGGGTTGGGGTGCGGCTGGTGGTGGAATGTGCCCGGCTGCGGTTTTGCATCACCGGCGCGGATGGCACGGCCACGCTGGATGGGAAGCCGCTCGCGCCCTGGCGCAGCCACACCGCTCGCGCTGGGCAAGAATTGCATATTGGCCGCATTCGTGGCGGCGCGGCTTATCTGTGCGTGCAGGGCGGCTTTGCCCTGGCGCCGGTGCTGGGCAGTCTCTCGACCTATACCCGCGCCGGGCTGGGTGGTTTCGAGGGCAGACGCCTGGATGGAGGTGACCTTTTGCCGCTCGCTCTGGCCGAGGCGCCGGCTGGCCCGGAGCGGCTGCTGCCCCACCCGGTGCCGGCCGAGCGCAGCCGCCCGCTGCGGGTGCTGCTAGGCCCGCATGCCGAGATGTTCACCGAAGCCGCGATCCGCACGCTGCTGAGCGAGGCCTATCAGGTCACCCATAATGCCGACCGGCTGGGCATTCGGCTGCAGGGCACGCCGCTGGAGCATGCCGGTGCCAAGGAAATCGTCTCGGATGGCAATAACACCGGCTGCATGCAGGTGCCAGGTGATGGCCAGCCCATCCTGCTGATGCCCGACCGGCAGACTGCTGGCGGTTATCCGAAAATCGCCACCGTCATCACCGCGGATCTGCACCGCCTGGGCCAGGTGCTGCCGGGGAGCCAGCTTCGCTTCGAGGCGGTGGCCCCCGAACAGGCCGAAATGGTGGCGTGGCAATTGGAGCGCACCATCGCGGCCTCCATCGGTTCCATCCAGGATCTTGCCTGACGCCGCCATGGGCGGGCCGAGCGTGCTTCACAGCCCCGCGATGCTATGCTTAAAGCCGCCTTGTAATCGCTTGAAAGCCTGATTATGAGCAGCGGTCTTCTCGCCCTCCTCGACGATGTCGCCGCCATCGCCAAGGTGGCTGCTGCATCCCTCGATGATGTCGCGGCGCAGGCGGCCAAGGCCGGCGCCAAGGCCGCAGGCGTGGTGATCGATGATGCAGCGGTGACGCCGCGTTATGTGGTGGGCTTCGCCGCCCATCGGGAATTGCCCATCGTGGCCGCCATCGCCTGGGGGTCGCTGAAGAACAAGCTGCTGATCCTGCTGCCGGGCGCCCTCGCGCTCAGCGCGCTTGCCCCATGGCTGATCACGCCCCTGCTCGTGCTGGGCGGCGCCTTTCTCTGCTTTGAGGGGGCGGAGAAGGCGTTGGAAATGCTGGGCATGCACCATCATGCCGAGGAGGCGGAGGCGGCGGGTGAGCAGGAGCCTCAGGCCATGGAAGCGGAAAAAATCGCCGGCGCGATCAAGACCGATTTCATCCTCTCGGCCGAGATCATGGCCATCAGCCTCGCCGCCGTGCCCGATAGCGGGTTCTGGATGCAATTTGCGGTGCTTTTCGCCGTGGGGCTGGGCATCACCGGTGCCGTCTATGGCGCGGTGGCCTTGATCGTGAAGGCCGATGATGCGGGGCTGGCGCTGGCGCAGCAGGCGCGCCCGCTGAGCCGCATCTTGCGCAGCAGCAATGGGCCGTCGCTGGGCGATAGGCTGGTTGCCCCGCTCAGCCAGGCGCTGGGTCGGTTGATGGTGCTGGGCATGCCGGTGCTGCTGAAGTTGCTCTCCATCATCGGCACCCTGGCCATGCTTTGGGTTGGTGGCGGCATTGTGATCCATGGGCTGGATGAATTCGGCCTGGGCTGGCTCTACCGGGCCGTGCATGATGTGGCTCATGGCGCGGCGGGGCTGCTGCCGGCGGGCCAGGCCCTGGTGGAGTGGCTGGTGGGGGCGGTGCTGGCTGGGATGCTGGGCCTGCTGCTAGGCTTGGCGGTCATTCCCTTGGTCAATCGGGTGATCATGCCGATGGTCAAACGCCCTTCCTGAAGCCCTCCCGCTGCCGTATCTGGACAGGCAGGAGTATCGGCCATGGATGAATTGGGCTTTCACCGCGCGCTCTACCGCCCGGGGCTGTTATTGGATGTGGGTGCGCATGATGGCGCCTTCACCCTTCCCTTTGCGGCCCTGCCGGGCAGCCGGGTGCTGGCTTTCGAGCCATTGCCCAGCGCCTATGCCCGGCTGGAGGCAGCCCTCGCCCCCTGCCCGCCGCATGTAACGCTGCGCCGCGCGGCGCTGGGCGATGCTCCGGGCGAGATCACCCTGAGCGTGCCGGTGGTGAAGGGCGTGGCGCAGGAGCAATGGGCCAGCATCGCCAAGGGTTACGCCCAGCATGAGGGGGTGGAGGAGCAGCGCCACAGCGTGACCGTCCTCACCCTGGACAGCCTGGGGCTGAGCGACCTCACCCATGTGAAGCTCGATGCAGAAGGCGCCGAATACGAGGTGCTGCGCGGGGCGCGGGAAACCCTCACCCACTGCCGGCCGGTGCTCTCGGTTGAGATCGAAGAGCGCCATAGGGCGGGTTCGACCCATGCGGTGCCAGCCTTCCTCGATGGGCTGGGCTATGAGGGTTTCTGGCAGCAGGGCGGTGAATGGCGGCCCATGGCCAGCCTCGACCGGCAGCGCCTGCCCAAGGCCAGCCCGAACCCGTCGGTGTTTGAGCATATCGAGGATTACATCTTCGTGTTCTATTTTCTGCCGCGCGAGCATGCGGTGGCCATGCTTGCGCGAATGCCTCCCCCACCGGGCTGACAGTGGCGGCAAAGCGACCCATCTTCCGACCATGCCCTTTCCCCCCATCACCATCACCGAGCGCCTGCTGCACGCGGTGAAGCGCCTGGAGGTGACCACACAAGCCGGCATTCGCCTGGCCACCGGCTATTGCTGCCAGGTGCCGGTGAATGCGGAGCGCAGCCTGCCCGCCATCATCACCACCCGCAATGCGCTGGCACAGGCGAGCGCGGTGACTTCGCGCTTCCACCTTGCCGGGCCCGAGGGGCCGCTGCGGGAAAGCGCCATCCTGCGGATGGAGGGGGAGACGCTGAACATCGTCCTGCACCCCAAGCCTGGGGTGGATCTGGCAGCCTTGCTGCATGCGCGGGCGATCACGACCTGGCAGGAGGCCAATCCGGGGCGGCAACTCTTCAGCCAATGGCTGGATGAGGGCGCCTTCTTCCCTGAGGATCGTTGGGAGGAGTTGGATATGCAGGAGAGTGTTGCGGTGATCGGCGCGCCGGACAAACTCTGGGATGAGTGCAACAACCTGCCGCTGCTGCTGGCCGGCAGCACCGCCAGCCATCCGCTGCTGGACTATAATGGCCAACCGGAATTCGTGGTGAGTGCGCGCATGCTGCCGGGCATGTCCGGCGCGCCGGTGCTGCTGCAACAGGTGGGCGCACGGGGCAGCCGGACGCCCGAGGCCTTCGCCCAACGCAGCCGCTTTGGCCTGCTGGGCACGCTGCGCGGTGGCATGGGGGCGGACCCGCATGGGCTGGGGCTGGTGGTGAAGGCGCGCGAGACCATAAGCCTGCTGGAGAGTATCCGGGCGGATGTGGCGGGGCGGTTGAAGCCCAATTGAACGGCGGTGTTATCGTCAGCCGCCCGCTCTCACGATCGACCACCTCAGGGATCACCCAGATGCCGAATGTCCATGTCATCAGCCACCCTCTGGTGCAGCACAAGCTGACCCTGCTGCGCCAGGTGGAGCGTTCCACCCAGGGCTTTCGTCGCCTGGTGAACGAGATCTCCATGCTGCTGGCCTATGAGGTGACGCGGGACCTGGCCTTGGAGATGACCGAGATCGAGACACCGCTGACACGCATGGCTTCGCCCATCCTGGCCGGCAAGAAGCTGGTCTTCGCCCCCATACTGCGCGCCGGGGTGGGGTTTTTGGATGGTATGCTGGAGTTGGTGCCGGCCGCGCGCGTCGCCCATATTGGGCTGTATCGAGACCCCGCCACGCTGCAGGCCGTGGAATATTACTTCAAGGCGCCGCCCGATGTGGCTGAGCGGCTGGTCATTGTGCTCGACCCCATGCTGGCCACGGCCAATTCGGCGGTGGCCGCGGTGGATCTGCTGAAGGCGCGCGGCTGCCGGGCCATTCGCATGGTCTGCCTGCTCGCAGCGCCAGAGGGCATTGCGCATTTCCATACGCGTCAC
Organism: Rhodovarius sp.; assembly: GCF_040399605.1. Taxonomy (NCBI): domain Bacteria; kingdom Pseudomonadati; phylum Pseudomonadota; class Alphaproteobacteria; order Acetobacterales; family Roseomonadaceae; genus Rhodovarius; species Rhodovarius sp. Next base: position 69,127 of record NZ_JBBARU010000003.1, read on the forward strand.
CCCGAAGTGCCTATCTGGACCGCCGCGACCGACAGCCATCTCGACGCGCATGGCTATATCGTACCCGGTCTGGGCGATGCGGGGGACCGGATTTTCGGCACAAGGTGAGTGGGATTTGACAGCGCTTCCGCCGCCAAACTAGGGTCTAGTCAAGTCTATAAACGAAGAATGCCAGGGAGACGACCATGTCCTTCACATTGCCACGCCGCGCCGCGCTTGCGGGTGCCGCTGCCATCACCGGTTTCCCCCGGCTGGGCTTCACCCAGCCCCGCCAGCCCATCAAGGTGGGCGTGCCGACCATTCTGTCGGGCCGCGTGGCGCAGCTTGGCATCTCATCGCGCAATGCGATGCAGATCGAGGTGGACCGGTTCAATGCCGAAGGTGGGCTCGATGGCCGGCCGATTGAACTCGTGGTGCGCGACAGCCGCGGCACCCCGGCCGAGGCGGCCCGCCTGGCGCGCGAGATGATCAGCAGCGAGGGCTGCGAATTCCTTCTCGATGCCGAGGCCTCCTCGGGTGGCTTTGCGGTGCATGAGGTGGTGCGCGAGACCGGCACGCTGACACTGCACGTCAATTCCGAAACCTCATCGCTGACCGCCGACCCGCGCCAGCGTTTCTGGAACGCGTTTCGCGTGGCACGCCAGGGCATTCACGATTCCATCGCCGGCGGCGACTATGCCTCCAAGGTCGCGCGCGCGAGAAACCTGCGCCGCTGGATGACCGTTGCGCCCGATTATGCCTATGGCCGCGACACGACCGCGGAATTCGTTGAATACCTCAAGTATTTCCATTCCGAGGTGCAGGTGGTGGGCGATACCTGGCCGCGCCTGTTCCAGCCCGACTATACCGAGAACATCACCCGCCTCAGCCAAGGTCGCCCGCAGGCGATTTATTCCTGCCTCTGGGCGGGCGATCTGGTGACCTTTGTGGAACAGGCCTCGCTGTTTGGCCTCTTCGCCAATTCCGCCTTCTTCGCGGTGAATATGGCTGATTACACGACCTTGCAGCAGATCCGGAACCTGCCGCGCGGGGTGCATTCGGGCAATCGCTACCTGAAGAATTTCCCGAACGTGCCCGGCAATCTCGATTTCGCCACCGAGTATAACCGGCGCTTCAATACCTTCCCGACCAATTGGTCCTGGCAGTCGGCCACCGCCGTGCGGCTGCTGGGCAAGGCCATGCGCGATGCGGGCGGCACCACGCCCCGCGCGGTGGCGGCCAAGCTGGCCGGCATGCGCATCGCAAGCCCCTTCGGCGCCGATGGCCATGTGACCATGCGCGCCGAGGACCAGACGCTGGTGGGCTATGCCATCGGCTGGGGCGTGACCATCCCGGCGGACCCCTTTGTGGAAAACATGCAGCCCTCCAACTGGGCCGATATTTTCCGCCTGGAGGCGGAATGGAAACGCAACAAGGGCTGGAACTGACGCCAACACATGGAACTGACTGAACTGGCCGAATGCGTCACCTCGCTCTCCTGCCTGGTGACGCAAAGTGCGGCGGGGCTGACCATTGGCATGCTGCTGTTTCTGGTGGCCTCCGGCCTCACGCTGATCTTCGGCGTGCTGGGCTTGGTGAATTTCGCCCATGGCAGTTTCTACATGATGGGCGCGTATTTCGCCCTTGCCGCCTATGGCGTGACTGAGAGCTTCGCCGTGGCCGTGCTGGCGGGCATTGTGGGCGCGGCGCTGCTCGGGCTGGTGTTTGAGCGCTTCCTGCTCAGCCGGATTTACGGCCAGGATGTGCTGATGCAGTTGCTGGTTTGCTACGGCATCATTCTCATCCTTGATGATGCGGTCAAAATCATCTGGGGGGCGGATTTCCGCTCGATGGGTGTGCCGGATTCGCTGCGTCACCCGCCCTTTATCATTGCCGGCGGGGTGGTGCCGTATTTCTATGCCATTCTCTTCGCCATCACCGCGGTGATCGCGGCCGTGCTGGCCTTTGGCATGGGGCGCACCCGCTTTGGCCGCATCGTGCGCGCGGCGGCCATTAACCCTGGCATGGTCGGCGCGCTGGGGATCAATACCACCTTGGTTTATGCCTCGGTCTTCGCCATTGGTGCGGGGCTGGCGGGGGCGGCGGGGGCGCTGTCGGCGCCGATCCGCTCGGTGGTGGCCGGGGCTGGGGTTTCCATCCTCATCGAGAGCTTCATCGTGACGGTGATTGGCGGCATGGGCAGTATTGGTGGCGCTTTGGCGGCCTCGCTGATTTTGGGCTTCACCCGTTCCTTTGGTTCGATTGGCTTTCCGCTCTTTGTCGAGGGGGCGATGTTCATCATCATGGCGCTGGTGCTCATCCTTCGGCCCAGTGGGCTGGGCGGGAGGCGGGGGTCGTGATGGCGCGGGATATTCTGCTGGCGGGCGTGATATTGGCCGGCTTTCTGGGGCTGGAATTCACCGGGCTGGGCTCATCGGGCCTGCTTGATTTCGCCATCCGTTTTGCGATTTTTGGCCTGCTGGCCATGTCGCTGAATTTGCTGATCGGCACGACCGGCCTCGTCTCCTTCGGCCATGCCGCCTATTTCGGTATGGGGGCCTATTCCTTTGGGTTGCTGATGCAAAGCGGCGGCTGGTCCATCCCCGCCGCCATCGCCGTCGCCATTTTGGCAACCGCGCTGCTGGCGCTGGTGGTGGGGGCGCTTTGCGTGCGGCTTTCGGAGATTTATTTCGCCTTCCTCACCCTGGCCTTTCAGATGCTGCTGCATTCGCTGATCCTTTCCTGGATCGGGCTGACCGGCGGCGACCAGGGGCTGATGGGCGGCATCCCGAAGCCAGCCTTTTGGGGCATTGAACTGGCCAAGCCGGCGCATCTGGCCGGGTTTGGCATGTTCTGCCTGCTGCTCTCGGTGGTGCTGCTGCGGCAGATCATCCGCTCGCCCTTTGGTGCGGCATTGCGCATGCTGCGCGACAACCCGGATCGTGCCGGGTTTCTGGGGCTTTCGGTTTATCGTTATCGGCTGGCCGCCTTTGTCATCGCCGGCGCCTTTGCCGGCCTCTCGGGTGTGTTGATGAGCCTTTATGTCTCCGGTGCCTTCCCCACCTTCGCCTTTTGGACCACCTCGGGCGAGGCGATTTTCATGATCATGCTGGGCGGCATCCAGGTCTTTCTGGGGCCGCTGGTCGGCACCGCGATTTTCCTCCTCCTCAATGACTGGATCACGGCGCTGACCGAGCATCACGGCCTCTTCATGGGCACCATCCTGCTGATCATCACGCTGGGGCTGCGAAAGGGGCTGCTGGATTTTGTGATGGAATGGCGCGCGGCACGCCGCAGGGCCGCGCCATGATGATCGCCGTGGTCACCGGCGGCGCGAGCGGCATTGGCGCCGCCTGCGCCCGCATGCTTGCTGCGCGCGGCCATCGGGTTGTGGTGGCCGATCGCGATGGACCGCGTGCGGCGGCGCTGGCGCGGGAGATCGGCGGCATTGCCATCACCCTCGATGTTGCCACCCAGGCGGCGAATGAGGCTGCGGCGGCCGAGATTGAAACCACGCTCGGCCCGGTGGAGATCCTGGTCACCTCCGCCGGCGTGATCCAGCGGCCGCTGCGCGCCGAGGACCTGCCGGAGGAAGAGGTCCGCCGCGTCATCGATATCGACCAGATCGGCACCTGGAACTCCGCCGTGGCCTTTGGCACCCGCATGGCCCGGCGCGGGGCGGGCAGCATTGTCACCATCGCCTCCATTGCTGGCATGCGGGCCATGCCGCTGCATGCCTATGCGCCGGCCAAGGCGGCGGTGATTGCCATGACGCAAAGCCTGGCCGCCGAATGGGGCCGCTCGGGCGTGCGGGTGAATGCCGTCTCGCCCGGCTTTACCCTCACCCCGGCACTGGGTGCGGCGATTGATGCCGGCGAGCGTGACCCCTCGCTGCTTGAGGCCACCAGCGCCTTGGGCCGCATGGTCACGCCTGAGGATATCGCCGAGGCGGTGTGCTTCCTGGCGTCAGATGCGGCGCGCAGCATCACCGGGGTGAACCTGCCGGTGGATGCGGGCTGGCTCACCGCCGGCTCCTTCGCCAGCTATGGCGGCCTGCCGCCGGCGCGCGGCAATAGCCGAGGCGTCCCATGAGCGGCGGCCTGCTCGAACTGCGCCAGCTGCGCAAGAATTTCGGCGGCGTGGTCGCCACCAATGATGTCAGCCTGCGCTTCGAACCTGGCACGCTCTCGGCGATTATCGGCCCCAATGGCGCGGGCAAGACCACGCTGTTTCACCTCATCACCGGCAAGCTGCCGGTGAGCGGTGGCGAGGTGTTGCTCGATGGCAGCGCCATCACCGGGCTGGATCGCACTGAGATTGTACGCCGCGGTATTGGCCGCGCCTTTCAGGTGGCCAATCTGTTTCCAAGCTTTGTGGTGCGCGATGCGCTGGCTGCGGCATTGATGGCCCATGCCGGCCGCACCGCCTCGCTGGCCCGAAGCTTTCCGCCGCGCGATGTGGCCGAGCGCGCCGATGAGGTGATGGAGCTTTGCGGCCTCGCCCATCTGGCCGGCACCGAATCCCGCCATCTTTCGCATGGCGACCAGAAATTGCTCGACATCGCCCTCGCCCTGGCGCTCGACCCCAAGGTGCTGCTTCTGGACGAACCCACCGCCGGCATGGGCCCCGATGAGCGCTGGCGGATGATCGAGCGGGTGCATGGGCTGTGGCTGGCGCGCGGGCTCACCCTGGTCTTCATCGAGCATGACATGGATATCGTCTTCAAGATCAGCCAGAGCGTGCGGGTGCTGCGCTATGGCGCCGTGCTGGCCGAGGGCACGCCGGATGAGATTCGCCGCAACCCCGCCGTGATCGAGGCCTATCTGGGCGAGGAGCACGCGCTGTGAGCGAACTTTTGGTGGAGGGCCTCGACGCAGCCTATGGCGCGAGCCAGGTGTTGTTTGGCGTCAGCCTTTCAGTCGAGCGGGGCGAGACGCTGGCGCTGATGGGCCGCAATGGCGCGGGCAAGAGCACCACCTTCAAGGCCATTGCCGGCATTCTGCCGCCGCGTGCCGGGCGGGTTATGGTGCGCGGGGTGGATGTGGCGGGCCAGAAACCCTATCGCATCGCCCGTGCCGGCATCGCCTTCGTGCCGGAGGATCGGCAGGTCTTCCCCGAGCACACGGTGGAGGAGAACCTCGAGATTGGCGAGCGCGCCGGCCTGGGCGGGCGGGAATGGAATCGCGCCCGCGCCTTTGAGATATTCCCCATGCTCGCACCGCTGCGCAACCGCATGGCCGGGCGCCTCTCGGGGGGTGAGCAGCAGATGCTCACCATTGCCCGCTCCCTGATGGGCAACCCCTCGGTGCTGCTGCTCGATGAACCCTCGGAGGGGCTGGCACCGCTGATTGTGCGCGAGATTGGCCATCTTATTCTGCGCCTTCGGCAATTGGGCACCACCATCATCCTGGCCGAGCAGAACAGCCGATTCTGCCTGGGTGTGGCCACCTCCGTCGCGGTGATTGACCGTGGTGCGATCGCCTGGCGCGGCAGCGTGGAGGAATTCCGTGCCGATCCGGCGGTGCAGGCGACCTATTTGCAGGTCTGAATTTCGTTAATCTTAGCGAAATTTGCATTCCTGGGTTGTAAATTATAAAGATTTAAGTGAATAAGACTGCATGGTGCCATCATGACGATGCGCCAGCGTCTGCCGCAATAGGCGGTGGCGCTGCCCAAGCCTGCGCTGGCGCGGGCGCAACACGTGCCGGAGCAGAATGCGCTTCCTCTTCGTCCATCAAAACTGCCCGGGCCAATATGTGCATTACCTGCGCCACCTGCTGGCCCGCGGCGGGCATGAGGTGTTTTTTCTGACGGCACCCAATGGCAATGAGATACCGGGCCTGCGCAAGGTAAATTATCTGCCGCAGGCCGCCTCCACCCCTGGGATTCATCCCGATGCGGTGGATTTTGAGTCGGGGATGATCCGCGCTCGCAGCGCCCATGACCGGGCCCTGCAACTGGCCGGCATGGGCATGCGGCCCGATGTCATCATCGGCCATAATGGCTGGGGCGAAATGCTGCATATGCGCGATATATGGCCGCAGACGCCCTCCATCGCCTATTTTGAATTCTTCTATCAGAGCCATGGGCTGGATGTGGATTTCGACCCGGAATTCCCCATGGCGCCGGAAAAGCGCGCCCAGGTGCGGGTGAAGAACGCGATCAATCTGCTGGGGCTGGAGGCCACGACCATCGGCCAAACCCCCACCTATTTCCAGCGCGCCACCTATCCGGCCTGGGCGCAGGACAAGATCGAGATGATCCCCGAGGGCGCGGCTTTGGAGATGTTCCGCCCCGATCGCGCTGCGAGTTTCGCCCTGCCCGCCGCGCGGCGGCGCTGGCGGGCCAGTTCGGGGCGCCGCCTGCTCACCTTCGTTGCGCGCAATCTGGAACCCTATCGCGGCTTTCATGTCATGCTGCGCGCGCTGCCGGCGATCCTCGCCGCCACGCCCGATCTGGATGTGGTGCTGGTGGGCAGCGATGGTGTCTCCTATGGCGCCGCCTGCCCGTCGGGCAGTTGGAAGGCGCATTTCCTCGCCGAAGTCGGCCCCAGGCTCGATCTGCGGCGGGTCTTCTTCGCCGGGCATCTTGAATATGGGGAGTATCGGCGGCTGCTGCAGGTCTCGGCCGCACATGTCTATCTGACCTACCCATTCGTCGCGTCATGGTCGCTGCGGGAGGCCTTGGCCACCGGTTGCGCCATCATCGGCAGTGACACCGAACCGGTGCGCGAATTCATCACCCATGAACAGAACGGGCTGCTAGTGCCCTTTCACGACGCAGCGGCCTTGGCTGAGGCGGTGACGCGCATGCTGGCCGATGCCGCCTTGGCGGAGAGGTTGCGGGCCGCGGCGCGGGACTTCGCGGCCGCCCATCTCGACCTGGCGCAGCACCTGGCGGCGATGGATGGGTTGGTCGCGCGTGTCACCGGGATGCAGCCCTGAGATGAGCCCAGGAAGTCCAGAGCATTCCCCGGTAATAGAATATAGTTTTTTATGATGAATAAGCTGAACAAACAACAGCCAACAGCGGCTGAATGATGCTGCTGAAGGAGCAACCGCCCTTGGATCATGCCCTGTTCCGCAACGCCAAAATCATCGGCCTCGCCGCCGCTGCGGCCCGGCTGGGGGTAGAGCTTGACCGGCAGATGGTGGCCCTACTCGAGCAGGCGGAGGTGGTAGAGCCGGCCGCCTTGGTGCGCTGCGCCGTCGATGCCGGCATCCGCGCCAAGGCGCTGCGGCTGCGCTGGAAGGACATGCTCAGCCTGGCCCGTTCCGGCACCCCCACCTTGCTGCTGCTGCATGATGAGGGTGCAGCCCTGCTCGATGGCGCCACACCCGACAATGCCGCCCTGCTGCTCAGCAACCCATTGCTGCCCGATGCCGAAAGCGCGCGGGAGGCGTTTGACGAATTTCGCCTACAGTCGATTTGGACCGGTGTTGCGATCATCCTGCGCCCCGGCGCGGGCCAGCGGGTGGAAGATGGCCCGCTGACCGTCGGCACGCTGATCCAGGAGGTGATGACGGAAGGCGCCCTGTTCCGTGACATCGGCATCGCCTCCCTGGTGATGGCCTTCCTGAGCGTGGCCCCGCCGCTGCTGATGATGGCGGTGGTGGACAGGGTGCTGGTCTATCAAAGCTGGGGCACGCTGACCTTGCTCTTCATCGCCATCGCCATCATCGCCTTGCATGACACGCTGTTGGGTTATGCCCAGCGCAGCCTGCTGGCAGTGGCGGCGGCGCGCATTGATACCCGCATGAGCCTCTTCGTGATGCAGCGCATCCTGCGCCTGCCGCAGGATTTCTTTGAGAAGATGCGGGTGGGGGAAATCACGAGCAGCGCCTTCTCGGTCAATAAGGTGCAGGAATTTCTCACCGGACCGGTGTTCAAGGCGATCCTGGACCTGATCACCCTTCTGGTCCTGCTGCCGGTGCTGTTCTGGATCAATGCCACATTGACCTGGTTCGTCATTGGCTGCGCTGCCCTGATCGGGGTGATCATCATGGTCTTTCTGCCCGCCGTCGCCCGCGCCCATGGGCGGCTGATCAAGGCCAGCATCGAAAAGGGTTCCACCCTTTACGAAACCATCGCCGGCATGCGCACCGTCAAGGTCCTGGCGCTGGAACCCAAGCAGGCGGAGGCGTTCAATCAGAACACAGCCGAGGTGGCGCGGGCCAGGCTCGATATGGCGCGGGTCTCCAACTGGCCGCAAACGCTCACTGCCCCCATCCAGCAATTCATGACGCTGGGCCTGCTCGCCGTGGGCTGCCTGATGGTGCTGCAGGGCGATGCCGCGACCGCCGGTTCGCTGCTCGCTTTCTTTATGATGTCGGGCCGCGTGGCCGGGCCGATGGTGGCGCTGGCCAGCCTCACCGAACGCTGGCAGGAGGCGAAGACATCCATCCACGAGGCCGGCCGCATCATGAGCCAGCGGCCCGAACGTGCCGCGGGCCAGATTGGCATCAGGCCGCAATTTCAGGGCCATATCCGCTTCGAGGAGGTCACCTTCCAATATCCCGGCACGCTTTCACCCGCACTCGAAAAGGTCAGCTTTGACATCCCTGCCGGCACCTTTGTCGGCGTGGTCGGCCGCAGCGGTTCGGGCAAGAGCACCATCACCCGGCTGATCCAGGGCATCTCCACCGGCTATTCCGGCCTGCTGAAGGTGGATGGTGCGGAGCTGCGCGAGATCGATTTGCGCCATCTTCGGCGCAATCTGGGCGTGGTGTTGCAGGATAATTTCCTCTTTCGCGGCACGATCCGCGAGAATATCGCCGCCGGGCGCCAGGGCATCACGCTGGAGAAAATCATCCATGCCTGCCGCATGGCCGGGGCCGAAGAATTCATCGAACGCCTGCCCCGCGGCTATGACACCTTCATCGAGGAAGGCTCGCCCAATATCTCGGGCGGCCAGCGCCAGCGCTTGGCCATTGCCCGCGCCTTGGTGATCGACCCGGCGATCCTGGTGCTTGATGAGGCGACCAGCGCGCTCGACCCGGAAAGCGAGGCGCTGGTCAATGCCAATATGCTGCGCCTCGCCCGTGGGCGGACCATGCTGGTGGTCTCCCACCGCCTATCCGCGCTGATCGACGCCGACCTGATCCTGGTGCTGGACCGCGGCAAGGTCGTCGATCTTGCCCCGCATGCCGATTTGCTCGCCCGCTGCGAGATCTACCGCAAGCTCTGGCTGCAGCAGAACCGCGCTCCCGCCCAGAAGGTGATCATCGATGGTTGAGACCCTGCAACGCAGCCCCCCCGCCGTGACGAAGGAGCCCCTGAACCTCGTCGCGCTGGAATTCGTATCACCCAGCGCGGCCGTCATCGCCAAGCCACCGCCGCGCTTCGCCCGCAATGTGATCTGGATCCTGGCCTCGCTCTTCGCCAGCATTGTGGCCTTGATGGGGCTGCTGCCGATCGAGCGCGTGGTGGTGGCCCGCGGCCGCCTCATCGCCACCACCCCCACCATCCTGCTGCAGCCGCTGGAAGCCTCCATCGTGCGCAGCTTTGAGGTCCGCGCCAATCAGGTGGTGCGGGCGGGCGAGTTGATCGCCCGGCTCGACCCCACCTTCACCGGCGCCGATCTCGCTGCGTTGGAGAACCAAAATGCCAGCCTGCAGGCCGAGGTTGACCGGCTGGAGGCCGAGGCCGGCGGCCAGAACTATCTCGGGGGGGCCACCACCCAGGCCGCCTTGCAAGCCGCCATTTTCGCCCAGCGCGCGGCCGAGCGCGCCTTCCGCCTGGAAAATTTCCGCCAGCGTATCAATAGCCTGGACGAGATCAAGCAGCGCGCCGAGGCCGAGTTGCGGCAATTGCGTGACCGTCAGGTGATCAGCACCCAGATCGAGGCCATGCGCCGCGAACTTGAACGCGTCCAGGTTGGCAGCCGCCTGCAATCCCTCCTCGCCGCCGATAGCCGGTTGGAAATCCAGGGCCAGATGGCCAGCGCCGAAGGTATGGCGCGCGGTGCCCAGCGCGATGCCCAGGCCATCGCCGCCGAGCGGGAGGCCTATATCACCAGCCTGCAAACCCAGATCTCGCAGGATCTGGCAGAGCGTCGGCGCGCGTTCTCCGAAGCACGGGAAAATCTCACCAAGGCACGGTTGCGAAGCAGCCTGGTTGAAATGCGGGCGCCGACTGACAGCGTGGTGCTTGAAATCGGCAAAAGCTCGGTCGGTGCGGTGCTGGCGCCGGGCGAATTGCTGGTTTCTCTCGTGCCGCTCAATGCCGAGTTGGTGGTGGAAGGCCAGGTGGCGGCGCAGGATCTGGGCTTCGTCGCGATCGGTGACCGGGTGACGATCAAGTTCGACAGCTTCCCCTATATCCGCCACGGCTTCGGCCATGGCCGGGTGCAGACCATCAGTGAGGATGCCTTCCGCCAGGACCCCGACACAAGGCAGCCGCTGCAAATGCCCTTCTTCCGCAGTCGCATCTCGATCGATGAACTTGCCATGCGCAACCTGCCCAATGAGTTCCGCCTCGTGCCCGGCATGCCGGTCACGGCGGATATCATCATCGGCCAGCGCACCATTCTGGGTTACCTGTTCCAACGCATTCTGCCGCCGCTGCAGGAAGGCATGCGCGAGCCATGAGCGACCGGCGCAAAGATGGCTGGAGCGGCGCATTGCGGCGGGCCTTTGGCACCAGCCCACAAGCGGCCCGGGCAGAGGATGCGCCCGCGCTTGGCCCGGCGCAGGGCGATTTGCGCCGCGCCATGGCCGATGCCCGCGCCGGCAAGCCTCAGGCGCAAAAACGCGTCGCCGCCGCCTATCTGCGCGGCGAGGGTGTGCCGCCAAACCCGGCCGAAGGCGTGCGCTGGCTGGAAGCCGCCGCCCAGGCCGGCGATGGTGAGGCACAGGCAAGCCTGGCCACCATGCTGTTTCGCGGCCTCACGGCGCCGCCACGCTCGGGCGCTTTTGGCCAGGCCGGCGTCAGTGCCGATCCCGCCCGTGCCCGGGCGCTCGCCCAGCAGGCGGCCGAGGCGGGGGAAAGTGATGGCCAGGCGCTGCTGGGCTATCTCTGGAGCACCGGCGAGGGTGGCCCGCGCGATTACGAGCGGGCCGCGTGTTTTTACGAGCAGGCGGTGGCTGGCGGCAGTATGCAGGCGGCACTCGGCCTTGGGCTCATCCGTCTGCTGGGCCTCGATGGGGTGACGGATACGGCGCGGGCCGCGGCCCTTCTCACTCGCGCGGCTGAGGCTGATGTTGCCACCGCCATTTATGTGCTCGGCACGCTGCATGAGGCGGGGGTGCCGCCCATCGCCCCCGATGAGGCCGCCGCTGCCAGCTTCTACAGGCGCGCGGCCGAGGCCGGGGTCAGGCCCGCCAAGGCACGGCTCGGCCTTGCTTTGATGCATGGCTGGGGCGTTGCGCGCAACATGCCTGCCGCCGAGACCTGGCTGCGCCGCGCCGCGTTGGAGGGCGATGCCGAGGCCGCGGCCATCGTGGGCGACCTGCAATGCGATAGCAGCCACGGCGTGCCCAACCTGCTCGAAGCGGCCGGCTGGTATCAAATGGCGGCCGAGCAGGGCCATCGCCTGGCCGCGCGCAAGCTGGGGCTGATGTATCTGGCCGGGCGCGGCGTGTCCGCCGATGCCGAGACGGCGATGCGCTGGCTGGAAAAGGCGGCCGAGGCGGGCGACCGTGTCGCCGTCTTCGACCTTGGCATGGCAGCGACTGAGAGCGAGGGCGGTGCGCGGGTGATGGCCAGCCTGCTGCCCAGGCTGCGCGGCCTGGCCGAGGAAGGCGACCCCGTGGCCGCCTATAACCTTGCCGTCTGCCTGCACAATGGCAGCGGCGTCGCCGCCGATCCGGGTGAGGCGCGGCGATGGCTCGAAAAATCCGCGCCGCATGTGGTCAATGCGGCCTATTGGCTGGGCCGATTGCTGGTTGATGGCGCAATGGGGCCGCCCGCGCCGGAAGCCGCCCTGCCCTGGCTGCGCCGCGCCGCCGCCGAGGGCATGCCCGACGCGGTCGCGCTGCTGGCTGATATGACGCTCAATGGCCTGGGTTTGCCGGCCGATGCCATGGCGGCCCTGGAGCTTTTCATCCAGGCGGCCCATTCCGGCCATGTCGGTGCGGCCTTCGCCTGTGGCGCGCTGCTCGGCGGCGGCCATCCGGTGCCCGAGGACAGGCCGCGGGCCGAGCGCTTCTTCCGCCAGGCGGCCCAGCAGGGCCATCCCAGGGCGCAGATGATGCTGGGGCGCTACCTGCTGCGCGGCCTGGGCGGCACGCGGGATGCGGCACAGGCCGCGCAATGGCTGGAGAAGGCAGCATTACAGGGCGTGGAGGAGGCGCGGGCGATGCTGAAAGCTGCGGGTTAGAACGTATCGATGGCCCTGGGGTGAGCGCTGCAGCCCCAAAGCCATCTCCAGCCGCCAACTGCGCCTAATCCTGCCGGACGCCCAGGCGCTGGATTACCTCGGTCCAGCGTGCAAGATCCTCGCGCATGATGATGGCCAGCGCCTCGGGCCCGGCCTCGCGCGTCTCCAGCGCCTGGGCAGCGAAGCGCTCCCGCAGCGCGGTGTTCTGCACGGCCCGGCGCAGATCGGCGTCGATTTTCTGCACGATGGGGGCTGGTATGCCGGCCGGCCCCAGCACCGCATACCAGGTGCCGGCGTCAAAGCCGGGATAGCCGGATTCCGCCAGGGTGGGCACATTGGGCAGGGCTTGGGCGCGGGCGGCGCCGGTGGTGGCAATCGCCCGCAACCGCCCCGCCTGCACCGCGGGCACAGCCAGCACCGGATTGTGGAACATGGCCTGCACCTGGCCCGCCAGCAGCGCAGTATGCGCCGGTGCGGCGCCCTGGAAGGGCACGTGGGTGAATTCGACGCCGGCGCGAATGCGGAACAATTCTGGCGTCAGATGCGTGGGCGTGCCCACACCAGCGGAGGTGATGGTGATCTCGCCCGGCCGCGCCCGCAGCAGCGCCTCGAACTCGGCGAGGTTCTGCGCCGGCACCGAGGGGTGCAGCACCACCACAAGGCCATAATAGGCCACCTGGGTGATAGGGGTGAAATCGGCAATCGGGTCAAAGGGCAGCCGCCGGTACAAGGCCGCACCCTGCACATGGGAGGAGGCGACGACCACCAGCGTATGCCCATCGGGTGCAGCGCGCGCCGCCGCCTCGGCGCCGATATTGCCGCCCGCGCCGCCACGATTTTCGACGATGACAGGCTGGCCCCAGGACTCGCTCAGGCGCTCGGCCAGGATACGGCCGATGACATCAGCCGGCCCACCGGGCGGGAAGGTGACGATCAGCCGCACCGGCCGTGTCGGCCAGGCCTGGGCGGCAGCGGGCGTGGCAATCGCGGGCAAGGCAGCGGCGGCAAGCGCCGGCAGGGCGCGGCGGGGAATGGGCATGGCGTTTCTCCTGGCCGCCTCTGGATGGGCGGTGCTGGAGCGAGGTTAGGCCAATTGACAGGCGGGGCGCGAGGGGTCGAACTCACTATCCACACAGGGAAGAAGCGCATGGAATTGGGTTTGCGCGGCCGCAAGGCCGTGGTCACTGGCGGCTCGCTTGGCATTGGCCGGGCCATTGCACGGGAATTGGCGGCCGAGGGCGTGGCGGTGGCCATCATTGCCCGCGATCCGGCCCGGCTGGAGGCGGCGGCAGCGGAGATCACCCGGGAGACCAATACGCCCTGCATCGCCATCCCAGCCGACCTGACCGACGCCGCGGCGCTGGAGGCGGCGATCGGCGCCGCGCAATCCGCCCTGGGCCATATTGATATCCTGATCAACAATGCCGGCGCCACACCCATGGGCCGCATTGGCGATATGGATGACGCGACCTGGATGAAATCCATCAATCTCAAGCTGATGGGCTATATGCGCTGCGCGCGCATCCTGACGCCGCCGATGCGGGCGCGCAAATGGGGGCGGGTGATCAACATCATCGGCCGCTCGGGCCATCAGCCACGGCCCAATTACATCACCGGCAGCGCGGTCAATGCCTCGCTGCTCTCCTTTACCCTGGCGCTGGCGGCGGAATGCGCGCCGGATAATGTGCTGGTCACCGGGGTGAACCCCGGGCCCATCGCCACCCCGCGCTGGGATACGGTGGTGGCGCAGGGTGCCGCTGGCATGGGCCGCTCGGCCGAGGCGGAGAATGCCGCCGCCATTGCAACCGTCGGGTTGGGCCGGGTGGGCACGGCCGAAGAATGCTCGGGTCTCGTGGCCTTCTTGTGTTCTGACCGGGCGGGCTTCATCACCGGCACCAATATCGATGTGGATGGCGGCGGCACGCGCTGCATCTGAAAGGGCTGAACAATGCGGGTGATGAGCACCTTGGCGGTGGCGGTGGTGTTGCGCGGCCTCACGCCGCGCGCACCGTTGGCAATGGCGGTGGAGTTTGACCCCACGATGCGGCTGCTCAAGCGGATCGAGGGCGGCGAGCGGGCGGATATCGCCATCCTCACAGATGCGGGGGTGGAGGGGCTGATGGCCCAAGGCGTGCTGGTGCCTGGCAGCCGGCGGGATTTGGCGCTGAGCCATATCGGCATGGCGGTGAAGGCGGGCGCTCCCCGGCCGGATATTTCCACCCTCGCGGCGCTGCAGGCCACACTGCTGGCGGCCCCCTCCATCGCCTATTCCGGCGCGGGGGCGAGTGGGCTGTTCTTTGCTGGGCTGCTGGAGCGGATGGGGATTGCCGAGGCGGTGAACGCCAAGGCCACCATCATTCCGCAGGGCTTCACAGCGGCGCTGGCAGCGCGGGGCGAGGTGGCGCTGGCCATTCAGCAGATCAGCGAATTGATGGCGGTGGAGGGGGTGGAGATCCTGGGCAAGCTGCCGCCGGAGGCCAATACCGGGGCGATCTTCTCGGCCGGGCTATTTGCCGGGGCTGATCAGGCTGCTGCTGGGGCGCTGGATTGGCTGGCGGCGGCGATGGATGCGCCAACCCTGGCGGCGGGCGGGCTGGAGCGCCCCTGATGCGGCCGGCGAAGGCCCGGTAACGCGCCACGGCCGCTGCGCGATATGCTGCCGCCTTTGGCTGAGGATGGGCCAGTATAGCGCCTTGCCGCCGGCAGGATCGGAGCAAAGGGGCAGCGAATGACCCAGGATTGGGATGGCGGCTATATCGCCGATATTGGCTATACGCATGACTATTTCTTCGACATGTCGCCGGCGCATATTGGTCTGGCGCTGCTGCTCAGCGGCTATGCCGCCCCCGACCACACCCGCCCCTTCGCCTATTGCGAGTTGGGATGCGGCCAGGGGCTGACCACCAATGTGCTGGCCGCGGCCAACCCCACCGGGGCTTTCTGGGCCAATGATTTCAACCCGGCCCATATCAACAATGCCCAAGCCCTGGCCATGGCGGCGGGCAGCGGCAATGTCACCTTCCTCGACCATGATTTTGCCGCCATGGCGAAGGCAGACCTGCCGCAATTCGATTTCATCGCGCTGCATGGCATTTGGTCTTGGGTGAATGAGGCGGCGCGGCAGGCGGTGCTGGCGTTTATCACCCAGCGGCTGCGGGTGGGGGGCGTGGTGTATGTCAGCTACAATGCGCTGCCCGGCTGGGCCGCCGCCATGCCGCTGCGCGAGGTGATGCAGCATTATGGCCGGGGCGAGACCAGCCAGCAGCGCGTGGCAGCGGGCCAGCAGATCGCAGCGCGGCTGGAGGCGCTGGGCGGGGCCGCCTTTGCCGAAAACCCGGCCATGGGCGCCAAGCTGAAAAGCCTGGCCGGCAAGCCGGTGGCCTATCTGGCGCATGAGTATTTCAACGCCGTTTTCGCGCCCAGTTATTTTCGTGAGGTCGCCGCCAGCATGGGGTTTGCCAAGCTGGGCTATGCCGCCTGATCGCATTTGCGCGACAATGAAGATGGGTTGCATTTCAATGCCGAGGCGCAGGCGCTGCTGGCGGAATTCGCCCACCCCGTGGCGCGCGAGGGCATGCGCGACTTTCTCACCAACCGGCAATTCCGCCGGGATATTTTCATCCGCGGGCCAAGGCGCCTCACTCCGGGCGCGCAAACCGAGGCGCTCTTGCGCCAGCGCCTGGCGCTGGTGGCGCCCGACCCCGACACACTCACCCTGGTCATGAAACTGCCCGGCGGCGAGGTCAATCTCAAGCCTGGGGTCTATCGCCCGATCCTCCAGGCTCTGGCCCGCAGGCCGATGCGGGTGGCCGAGCTTCTGGCCGAGCCCGCGATTGCCGCCCTGGGCCAGCCTATTGTGTTGGAGGCGGTGCGGATGCTCTGCGTCATGCATGCGGTGATGGCCGCCCTGCCGGAGGAGGGCGAGGCGCAGCGCCGGGCCTCGACCGAGCGTTTCAACGCCGCCGTGATGGCCCTGGCGCGGCATGCCGATGGGCTTCGCACCCTGGCCTCCCCCGTGCTGGGCGGCGGCGTGGCGGCCAATCGGTTTGACCAGCTTTTCCTGCTGGCCGCGGCGCAAGGGCGCCCGCCCGTCGATGTTGCCTGGCAGGCGTTGCAAGCGCAGGGCCAGCGGGTGGCCCAGGGCGGCAATTCGCTGCAGGGCGAGGCGGAAAACCGCGCGGCGCTTACGACGATTCATGGTGAATTCGCCCATCAGCGCCTGCCCGCACTGCGCCGGTTAGGCGTGGCCTGACTGGCCGGCGCAGCGGCTCCCTTGCGGGCCACATGGTCAAAATCAATGATTTCAACCCATGAAGGCGCGAAAACTACGCCAGAAGCGGTGATCCGCGCGTCGCGACAGCCAAATTTACCAGTGGAGCACCGAGATTGAGCAGCGGAGAGCGGGATAAACTGCGCGTCATAATCGCCTCTCAATTTCATGGCATAATTGTTTTGATTGGAGATTTCCGAGGATTTCTGATTATTTATTCCATCAGGATAGCTGAGCGAGATTGACCCAATATGTGAAAGATTTACGGAATAGGCAAACCATCAACCTCGGTCCCATCCCATGTCAAATATCCCCAGCGTTCCAGACCTCATCCCGGGCAGCGACACGGGGAGTTTAAACACCGACAACATCACGAAAAATAACATCCCGGTCTTCACCGGCACCGCCGACCCTTTCGATGGCATCACACTCTACGATACGAACGGCACCACCGTGTTGGGCACGGCCGCTGCGGATGCCGGTGGCAATTGGACGATCAAAAGCTTCGTTCTCTCCGAGGGCGTGCATGAGGTCAGCGCGACAGCCTATGACGGCTTGGGGAAAAGCCAGCTCAGTCCTACGCTCACCGTCACCATCGACACCACGGCGCCGACAGCGCCCAGCGCCCCGGACCTGACAGCCGGCTCCGATAGCGGCACCTCAACCAGCGATAACATCACCAACACCACGACGCCGACCTTCATCGGCACGAGCGAAGCCAATAGCACCGTCACGCTCTATGACACTGATGGCACGACCGTGCTGGGCAGCGCCACGGCGAGTGGCGGCGGCGCCTGGTCGATCACCAGCTCCACGCTGAGCGAGGGCAGTCACACCCTCACCGCCAAGGCAGTCGATGTGGCGGGCAATGTCAGCACGGCCAGTTCCGGCTTGAAGGTGAGCATCGACACCACGGCGCCCACACAAACGGCCGTCCCGACCCTTGCCACGGCCGATGATAGCGGCATCTCGAACAGCGATGGCATCACCACGGCCACCACACCGACCTTCACGGGCACCACCGAAGCCAATGCCATCGTTGATCTCTACGACACTGGGGGAAAAATTAACCTCGGCACCACCACGGCCGATGGCGTGGGCGGCTGGAGCATCACCACCAGCAGCTTGACCGGGGGGGCGCACAACATCACCACGAAGGTGACGGATGTTGCCGGTAATATCTCCGCCGCCTCCACGGCATTCGCGCTGACCGTCGACAACACCGCACCCGCCCTGAAGTCAACGATCACCATCTCCGACACCGCCCTCAAGATAGGCGATACTGCAACGGTGAAGTTCACCTTCACCGAGCAGGTGACCAGTTTCACCACTGCCGATGTCACGGTGGGCAACGGCAAGTTGAGCAATTTAGCCACCAGCGATAGCGGCACGACCTGGACGGCGACGCTGACGCCGAGTTCTGGCGTGACCATCTCTGGCAACAAGCTGGTGCTGAACAATGCCCTCTACACCGACCTGGCCGGCAATGCCGGGGTGGGCAGCTCGAATTCGAGCAGCTATGCGGTGGACACTGAACGGCCCGCGCTGATGACGGATATCACCATCTCCGACACGGCGCTGAAAATTGGCGATACGACCACGGTGACCATTGTATTCACCGAGTCGGTGACGGGTTTTGATACCGCTGACCTGACGGTGCCCAATGGCGCCTTGTCCAATCTGGTGACCGGCGATGGTGGCATCACCTGGACGGCGACGCTGACACCCTCTGCCAACACCACATCCGCCAGCAATGTCATCACCCTCGACAATACAGGCTATACGGACCTCAACGGCAATTCTGGATCAGGCAGCGACACCAGCGTCAATTACGCGGTGGACACGGCCCGCCCCGCGCTGGCATCTGCCATCACCATCTCCGACACGGCGCTGAAAATCGGCGATACCCCCACAGTGACCTTCACCTTCACCGAGGCGGTGACGGGTTTTACCACCGCAGACCTGAAGGCAGACAATGGCGCCTTGGCCAATCTCAAGAGTGCCGACAATGGCATCACCTGGACGGCGACGCTGACACCCTCAGCCAGCACCACGGCCTCCAGCAATGTTATTACCCTCGACTATACGGGTATTGCCGATAATGCTGACAATGCAGGGACAGGCAGCAGCCCCAGCGGCAATTACGCGGTAGACACCGTTCGCCCTGCACTGGCATCCGCCATCACCATCTCCGACACGGCGCTGAAAATCGGCGATACCGCCACAGTGACCTTCGTCTTCACCGAGGCGGTAACCGCTTTTGAAACCGCTGACCTGACCGCGCCAGATGGCGTCTTGTCCAACCTCGCCTCCAGCGATGGCGGCTTCACCTGGACGGCGACGCTGACACCCAATGCCAGCGCCACAGCTTCCAGCAATGTTATCACCCTCGACAACACCGCCTATACTGACCTGACCGGAAATGCCGGCGTGAGCACTTCGAACTCGGGCAAATACGCGGTGGATACCACCCGCCCCGACCTGGCCTCGGCCATCACCCTGGGCAAGGCCTCGCTGGGGGTGGGGGAGACCACAACCGTCACCATCACCTTCGCCGAGGCGGTGGTCAACTTCACCACCGCTGATCTCACCGCCGGGCAGGCGGTGCTCTCCAACCTCGCCTCCGGTGATGGCGGCACCACCTGGACGGCGACCCTGACGCCCAATGCTGGCCCGCCGGCCAGTGGTCAAGTTGTCACGCTCGACAGGTCCGGGGTCACGGATCTGGCCGATAATGTCGGGACGGGCAACGCGGTTTCGGCGGCCTATGGGGTGAATATCGTCCCCCCGGTCAACGAGGCACCCTCCATCACCTCGGGCGGCACCGCAAGCTTTGCCGAAAACGCCACCGGCACCGTCTATACCGCCACCGGCAGTGACCCGGAGGGCGATGCCCTGACCTTTGTGCTGGGCGGGGTGGATGGCGCGCTGTTCAATATCAACGCCATCACCGGCAGGGTGAGTTTCAAGACCTTACCCAATTTCGAGGCCCCCGCCGATGCCGGCGCTAATAATATCTACGACATCACCCTCACCACCTCTGATGACAGCCTGAGCAGCGCGGCCCGGGCCGTGAGCATCACCGTGACCGATGTGAACGAAACACCCACCATCACCTCGGGCAGCACCGCAAGCTTCGCCGAAAATGACCGTGGCACCGTCTATGCCGCCACAGGCAATGACCCTGATGCCCGCACTGCGCTCAGCTTCTCGCTGGGTGGCCTCGATGCTGGTCTGTTCCATATCAACGCCGCCTCAGGTGCCGTCAGCTTCAAGAATTCACCGAATTTCGAGGCGCCAAGCGATAGTGGCGCGAACAACCAATACGACATCACCGTCACCGCCTCCGATGGCAGCCTGAGCGGCGACCCACAGGCGGTCACCATCACCGTTACAGATGCTATTGAATTCTATGCCAATTTGGGAGGCAGCCTGGTGGAGGGCACCACCGCGGCCGCCTATACCGGAACGGTTGCTGAAATTGTTTACCAGTTAATCGGCAACACAACCAACGACATTATTATTGGTACCACCAAAGCCGACTTCATCAATGCCAGCGCGGGCGATGATGCGGTGGATGGTAGCGCTGGCAATGATGTGATTGATGGCGGGCTGGGCTCGAATTTCATCACCGGCGGCCCAGGGGCGGATAGTTTCTTCCTCGATGGCCGGGCGGCGGCCTCTTCCATCACCTGGTCTACAATCACCGATTTCCAGCCAGGGGATAGGTTGACGGTCTGGGGGTATCAGCCTGGGGTCAGCCAGTTTCTTTGGTTCGCCAGCGATGGCGCGACTGGCTACAAGGGCGCCACCTTGCATTGCGACCTGGATGGCAATGGGCGGATTGATACTTCGGTCACCTTCACCGGCCTGAGCCAGGCGCAGTTGCCCGTGCCTAGCTATGGAACCGTCGATGGAAAGGACTACATTCTGTTCGCGTAAGTATGGTGCGGTTCGAAGGCGCCGCCCAACCGCTCATCACGGTCCGGTTGGCGCTCTAGGCAGACGGCAGGCTTCTGCCTCGCTGCTGTGGCACACCCGCATTGCAATCCATCGACCTGCCCGACCTCCGGCGCGCCTTGCTCGAACCTTGGCTGGAGGTTGACGGCTCTCGTGGTAAATTTTTCTTGCTCTCCTCCGCAATATCAGGCTGCATTGATCTCCCAGAAAGATCTGACCGCAAAGCGGCGGATGGCGGAGGGAAATATGGGCTCCAGGCCACAGACATGGTCCTGCGTTGCAGGAGCAGCACTTGGCGCTGCTTGAGGTGCGCGATGTCGTGATGCGCTTCGGCGGCGTCACGGCCGTGGGCGGTGTGTCCTTCTCGGTGGAGGAGCGCCAGATCTGTGGGCTGATCGGCCCCAATGGCGCCGGCAAGACAACACTGTTCAACATTATCAGCGGCATCTACCGGCCAAGCGAGGGAAGCGTGACCTTCGCTGGCACCAACACAACTGCCCTGCCACGCCACGCCATGGCACCGCTGGGCCTGGGCCGCACCTTCCAGAACCTGGCGCTGTTCCGCAGCATGTCGGTGCGGGAGAATGTGCTGGCCGGTGCGCATTCCGCGGGGCATGCGGGTTTTTTCGCCAATGCGCTGCGCCTGCCGGCGGCCAGGCGCGAAGAGGCAGTCGCGGCACGCCGCGCTGATGAACTTCTGGCCCTGCTCGCACTGCGGGATGTGGCCGATATCGCTGTCTCCGACCTGCCCTTTGGCACGCAAAAGCGCGTGGAGATGGCCCGCGCGCTGATCTCCCAGCCCAAGCTGCTGCTGCTGGACGAACCGGCCGGCGGCCTCAATCACGGCGAGGTGGATGAATTGGCGCGGCTGCTCGAAGAGGTGCGGGCAAGCTTTGACCTCAGCATCCTGCTGGTCGAGCATCACATGAGCCTTGTCATGCGCGTCTCCGACAAGGTGGTGGCGCTCGATTTCGGCAAGAAGATCGCCGATGGCACGCCCCATGAGGTGCGAACCAGCCCGGAGGTGATCCGGGCCTATCTGGGTGATGGGCATGACGCGCATGCTGCTTGAGGTGAAGGGCCTGCGTGGCGGCTATGGGCCCATCCAGGTGCTGCATGGCATCGATTTCCTGGTGGAGCAGGGCAGCGTGACGGCGCTGCTCGGCGCCAATGGCGCGGGCAAGACCACCACGCTGCGCGCGCTCTGCGGCATGATCCGCACCGAGGGCGAGATCCTCTTCCAAGGCCAGCGCATCACCGGCATGGCGACGGAAGAGATTGCGCGGCTGGGCGTCGCCCATGTGCCCGATGGGCGCGGCACCTTCATGGAACTGACCGTGGAGGAGAATTTCCGGCTCGGCGCCTATACCCGCCGCGATGGCGAGGTGCAGGCCGATTTCGCCCGGATGTGGGAGTGGTTCCCCCGCCTCAAGCAGCGCTGGAAGCAGCAGGCAGGCACGCTCTCGGGCGGCGAGCAGCAGATGCTGGCCATCGCCCGCGCCCTGCTGATGCGGCCCAAGCTCCTGTTGCTTGACGAGCCCTCCTTTGGCCTCGCGCCCCTTATCGTGCAGGAGATTTTCGGGATCATGCGGCGCATCCGTGAGGAAAGCGGCGTGGGCATCCTGCTGGTCGAGCAGAATGCCAACCTCGCGCTTGAACTGGCCGACCGCGCCTATCTGCTGGAGACAGGCAGCATCGTCACCTCCGGCCCTGCCGCCGAAATCCGGCAGGATGAAGCCATCCGCCGCGCCTATCTGGGATACTGACGACATGGATGGTTTTGCGCATCAGTTGATTGCCGGCATCGCCACGGGCGGCATCTATGCCTCGGTCGCCCTTGCCCTGGTGATGATCTACCAGGCCACGCATCATGTGAATTTCGCCCAAGGGGAGATGGCAACACTCTCCACCTTCATCGCGCTGACGATGATCCAGGCTGGGCTGCCCTATTGGGTCGCCTTCTTCGCCACGCTTGTCGTCTCCTTCATCATCGGCGCGCTGGTCGAGCGCATCCTGATGCGGCCGGTGCAGAATGCGCCGGTGCTGACGCATGTGGGCGTCTTCATCGGCATGCTGCTCATCATCAGCAATGCCACGGGCTGGGTCTTCGGCCACACCACCAAGGCCTTCCCGACGCCTTTCCAGAGCGATGGCCTGCTCTTCGGCGGGTTGGTCTCGGCGCATGAGCTGGGCAGCACGGCGGTGACGCTGGCGGTGCTGATCCTGGTCTATCTCTTCTTCGCGCATACCTCGCTGGGCCTCGCCATGCGCGCGGCTGCCTATAACCCGCGCTCGGCACGCCTGGTGGGCATCCGGGTTGGCTGGATGCTGGCGCTGGGCTGGGGCTTGGCTGCGGCCATCGGCTCGGTAGCGGGGATGATGGTCGCACCGGCTGTTTTTCTTGACCCCAATATGATGCTGGGCATTCTGCTCTACGCCTTTGCTGGCGCCTTGCTGGGGGGCATTGATAACCCCGCGGGCGCGGTCGGAGGCGGCTTTGCCGTGGGCGTGCTGGAGAATTTGGCCGGCGCCTATGTGGTGGGGACGGAATTGAAGCTGACGGTGGCGCTGGTCATCATCATCGGCGTGCTGGTCGTGCGGCCCTCGGGCCTGTTCGGCCGCGTCGTGTTCAGCCGGGTCTGAGCGCATGAAGCCCTTGCTTATCGCTGGCGGCCTCGCTCTCGCGCTCTTACCCATCTGGGCGCTGGAGAGTTTTCACCTCTTCCAGCTCACACTGGCCGTCATCATGGCGCTGGCCGTGCTCGGCCTCAACATCGTCACCGGCTATAATGGTCAGATCTCGCTCGGCCATGGTGCCTTCTTCGCGGTCGGCGCCTATGCGACGGCGATCCCCATGTCGCTGCTCGACTGGTCCTTCTGGGCGACGCTGCCGGTCTCAGCCATCGTCTGCGGTGTGGTGGGTTGGGGTGTGGGTTTCCCGGCACTTCGGCTGGGCGGGCTTTACCTCGCGCTGACCACCTTCGCGCTGGCCGTCGCCGTGCCGCAAATCCTCAAGCACAAAGCGGTGGAGGCCTGGACGGGCGGGGTGCAGGGCCTCTTCCTGCTCAAGCCCGAGGCGCCCGCCTGGCTCGCGCTCAGCCCCGACCAATACATGTATCTGGTGGCGCTGCTGGTGGCGGGGCTGTGCTACCTGCTGACCGCCAATCTTCTGCGCGGGCGGATCGGGCGTGCCATGATGGCGGTGCGCGACAACCCAACGGCCGCCGAGGCGATGGGCATGGACCTTGCCAGTCTCAAGACCCGCACCTTCGCAGTGAGTGCGATCATCACCGGCATGGCGGGGTCGCTCTCGGCTGCCGTGGTGGAGTTCGTAGCACCCGACAGCTTCACCTTCATCCTCTCCATCAGCCTCTTCGTCGGCATGGTGGTGGGCGGTGTGGGCTCGATCCTGGGCTCGGTCTTTGGCGGGCTTTTCGTGCTGTTTGTGCCGAATTTGGCGGAGGCGATCAGCCGCTCGGCGCCAGGCGTGATCTATGGCGCGATCCTGATCCTCTTCCTCTTCATCCTGCCCGATGGCGTGGCCGGATTGGTCCGCCGCTTCACCACCAAAAAACGCATCATCCCAGGGAGGGAAACATCATGAGCACGACACGCCGCACCATCCTCATCGCCTCTGGCGCCACGCTGGCCACGCCCAACATCGCCCCCGCGCAGGAAGCGCCAGGCGTGACGGCGACCGAGATCCGCATCGGCAGCACCAATTCGCTCTCGGGGCCGGCTTCCGCCTATTCGGTCATCTCCACCTGTCTCACCGCCATGTTCCGCCGCCTGAATGACGAGGGTGGCGTGGCCGGGCGCCGCGTCAACTTCACCGTCTATGATGATGCCTATTCGCCACCACGCACGTTGGAGCAGACGCGCCGGCTGGTCGAGCAGGACCGCGTTGCCTTCCTGTTCAACCAGCTCGGCACGCCCACCAACAATGCCGTGCACCGCTATGTGAACCAACGCCGCGTGCCGCATCTTTTCCTCGCGACCGGGGCCGACAAATGGGCCAATCCGCGCGAATTCCCCTGGACCATCGGCTGGCAGCCCAGCTACCGCGTCGAGGCGCAGATCTACGCCAAGCATATCCTGGAAACGCGCCCAAATGCGCGAATCGCGCTGCTCTACCAGAATGATGATTTCGGCCGCGACTACCTGAACGGCGTGCGCGATGTGCTGGGCCCGCGCTTCGACTCCATGGTGCGCACCGCCACCAACGAGGCGACAGACCCGACGGTGGACAGCCAGATCGTCCAGCTCCAGGCGAGCGGCGCCGATGTGCTGGTCTGCGGCGTCATCCCCCGCTTCGCGGCGCAGGCGATCCGTCGCGTGCATGAGATCGGCTGGCGGCCGATGATGTTCATGACCAATGTCTCCGTCTCCGTCGGCGCCGTGATGGAACCGGCGGGCAAGGAGCGCGGCGTGGGCCTCATCACCTCCGACTACCGCAAGGACCAGAGCGACCCGGCCTGGGCCAATGATCCCGGCATGAATGAATGGCGCGGCTTCATGCAGCGCTTCGTTCCCGGCGGCGATCTCACTGACAACAACTTCACCTATGGCTATGGCGTGGGCACCACCATGATTCAGGTGCTGCGGCAATGCGGCAATGATTTCTCGCGCGAGAATGTGATGCGCCAGGCGGCCAATATCGCACCAATGGATGTGGCGACGCTGCTGCCGGGGATAAAGGTGCAGACCCAGCCCAATAATTTCAATGTGATCCGGCAGATGCAGTTGCAGCGCTGGGATGGCTCGGGCTGGGTGCGCTTTGGCAATGTGATCGAGGGCGCGAATGTGTGATGGCCACTCGGCGGATTGCGAGGGCGTGACCGCGTAGGTCGGCAGGCCCCGCCTTGGTTATAGGGCGGGGGTTATAGGGCGGGGAGGCGCTCCTCCGCCGCCAGCATCAATCCGCTCAGCGCCCCTGCCAGATGGCAGGGCGGCGCGCGAGAAAGCTCTCCACCCCCTCGGCGAAATCGGCCGAGGTGAAGCACATCGCTACCAGATCATCGCCATCAATGGCGCGCGCCGCAGCGCTCAGGCGGCGCAGCGCCTGCTTGGTGGCCCGCATGGTCAGCGGTGCATGGCCGGCCACTGTGGCCGCCAGCGTGGCCGCGCGGGCTTGCAGGGCCGCATGGTCGGGCAGGATTTCGCTGAGCAGGCCGGCCATGCGCATTTCCTCGGCCTCCATGAGGCGGGCGGAGAAGATCAAATCCGTCACCCGTGCCGGGCCGATAAGGGCGGCCAGCCGGGCGTGGTTCACCATCGACAGGGTATTGCCCAGGGTGCGGGCGATGGGGAAGCCGAAGCGGGCATTGGCGGCACCAATACGCAGGTCACACACCGCAGCAATGGCAGCGCCACCACCGGTGCAGGCGCCGGCGATGGCAGCAATGGTGGGTTTGTTGCAATTTTCGATCGCGGTCAGGATGCGATCGATCTTGTGCTCATAGGCAATCGCCTGTTCGGCGGTGCGGAATTCGGTGAACTGGCTGATATCGGTGCCGGCCGCGAAGGCCTTTTCGCCGGCGCCGGTGATGATGATGGCCCGGATGCCCGGGTCGTCATTGGCGGCGATGCACAGATTGGCCAGCCCCTCATACATGGGGAATGTCAGCGCATTGCGCGCCTGCGGCCGGTTGAAGGTGACGAAGGCCAGGCCCTCGCGCGTGTCGATCAGAAGGTCTTCCATCCCCACAGTCTTGCCGCAACCGGCGCGAGGTGGAAGATGCTCCCCGCAAAAACCGGGGTAGATCATGCGTATCATCGATGTGAAACAGGCCGTGGCGCCGATCAGCAGCGCCATTGCCAATGCCTATATCGATTTTTCCAAGATGACGGCGAGCATCGTGGCCGTGACCATCGAGGATGGCCAGGGCGGCCGCGCCACCGGCTTTGGCTTTAACAGCAATGGCCGCTACGCCCAGCCGGGATTGCTGGCCGAGCGTTTCATCCCGCGGCTGCTGGAGGCGAGCCTCACCACCCATGAAGATGGCGGGCTGGAGCCGGCCAGCGCCTGGATGGCGATGATGAAGAACGAAAAGCCCGGCGGCCATGGCGACCGTTCGGTGGCCGTGGGCGTGCTGGACATGGCGCTGTGGGATGCCACCGCCAAGCTGGCGGGCAAGCCGCTATGGCGGCTGCTGGCTGATCGTTACAATGCCGGGCAGGCGGATGAGCAGGCCTGGATCTATGCTGCGGGCGGCTATTACTACCCGGGCAAGGGCGTGGCCGAGCTGCTGGAGGAGATGAAGCGCTATCTGGGGCTAGGCTATTCCGTGGTGAAGATGAAGATCGGCGGTGCCCCGGGAACCCCGCTCAAGGCCGCGCTGAAGGAGGATGTCGAGCGGATCGAGGCGGTGCTGAAGCTGCTGAGTGGCGATGGTTCACGGCTGTGCGTGGATGTGAATGGCCGCTTCGGGCTGCATGCTGCCCTGGTCTACGGCGCGGCCCTGGCACCCTATAATCTGCGCTGGTACGAGGAGCCGCTGGACCCGCTGGATTTCTCGACCCATGCCGTGCTGGCCGAGCAATATGCCCCGCCGCTGGCCACGGGCGAGAATTTGTTCTCCATGCTCGATTGCCGCAACCTGATCCGCCATGGCGGCCTCAGGCCCGATCGCGACACGCTGCAATTCGACCCGGCCTTGAGCTATGGCTTGGTAGAATATTTGCGGACATTGGAAATGCTGCGCGAGCATGGCTGGTCACCCCGGCGCTGCGTGCCGCATGGCGGGCATCAATTCGCGCTGAACATCGCCACCGGCCTGGGTCTGGGTGGCAATGAGAGCTATCCTGAGGTCTTTGCGCCCTTTGGTGGCTTTGCCGATGACACGCCGGTGGTTGATAGCCGGATTCGCATGCCGGATGCGCTGGGGATTGGTTTCGAGCGGAAGAATGATCTTTATGCGGTGATGCGCACATTGCTGTAGGCTGCGCGGCATGCGCCTCCTTGTCGTTGAAGATAATGCTGAACTCTCGCAACAGCTGCGCAATGCGCTGAGCGAATCGGGCTTTGCCGTCGATGTCGCCGCCGATGGCGAGGAGGGGCTGCATCTGGGCAGCACCGAGCCTTATGACGCGGTGGTGCTGGATCTGGGCCTGCCGCGGCTGGATGGGCTCTCGGTGCTGCGGCGCTGGCGGGCGGCGGACCGCGCTATGCCGGTCATTCTGCTCACGGCGCGGGATTCATGGTCGGAAAAGGTGGAGGGGTTGAATGCCGGGGCGGATGATTATCTGGCCAAGCCCTTCATCATGGCCGAGTTGATCGCCCGGTTGAATGCGCTGATCCGCCGCGCCAATGGGATTGCCAAATCCGAGTTGGAATTCGGCGAGGTTAGGCTGGACACTGCGGCCCGCGCCGTCACGCGCCAGGGCGCATCGGTGCGGCTGACGGCGCTGGAATATGGCATGTTGGCCTATCTGGCGCTCAATGCCGGCCGGCCCGTCTCCAAGACCGAGTTGACGGAGCATTTGTACGCCCAGGATTTTGATCGGGATTCCAATACGCTGGAGGTGATTGCCGGAAGGCTGCGGCGCAAGCTGGGCGATGGGCTGATCGAGACGGTGCGCGGCCAGGGCTACCGTATGAGCCCGCCACGATGAATGAGACCCCCGCGCCCACCATCCGGGTGCGCGGCAGCCTCACCCGCAGGCTGGCATTGCTCGCGGCGCTGTGGGTGGCGCTGGGGCTGGGCGTGACCGGCTGGTTTGTCGTCCGCCTGGCCGAGGAGCAGATCGAGACCGCCGCCGATGGGCGGATGACATCGCTGCTCGATGCCGTGGTGGCGGCAGCGGCACTCGACCCGACTCGCGGGCCTATCCTGGCGCGCGCCGTGAGCGAACCGGAATTCGACCGGCCGCTTTCGGGGCATTACTGGCAGATGTCGGCGGCGGGCGGGCTGGTCGCCACCTCGCGCTCGCTATGGGACCAGCGCCTGCCGGCACCACGCCCCGATGCAGAGCCGCGCAATGAGGACATTATAGGGCCGCGCGACGAGCCGTTGCGGCTATTGGAGCGCCATGTCCAGCTCGAGGCCCGCTTTGGCGCGCCGCCCTTTCAGACGGTGACGATTCAGGTGGCGGTGACCCGGCGCGACACCGATGCAGAGATTGGCCGGCTGCAAAAGGGCCTGGTGCTGGCCTTTCTGGGCCTGGGTGCTGGGTTGGTGGCGGTGGTGGCGCTGCTGGTTGTGTGGTCACTGTCACCGCTGCGGCGGGTGCAGGAGGAGTTGGTGGAGGTGCGCGCCGGCACCCGCCAACATGTGGACCTGACGGTGCCGAGCGAGGTGGCGCCGCTGGTGCAGGAAATTGAGGCGCTGATCGGCCAGAACCGGGCGACGGTGGAGCGCGCGCGCACCCATGTGGGTAATCTGGCGCACGCCCTAAAGACGCCCATCGCGGTGCTGCGCAATGCGCTCGAGCGGGAGGAAATCCCAGCTGCCCGGGCCCAGGCGGCGACGCTGGAGCGCTTGGTGCAACACCATCTGCGCCGCGCCCGGGCCGGCGCGCTGGCCGGCGCGGCGGGTGAGGAGGCGATGCCCATGGCGGCCGCGCAATCCCTGGCCACGGCCTTGCGGCGGCTGTTTTCCGGCCGTGGCATCAGCATCAACGTGGCCGGCCGTGACGCCGCCCGCACCCGGGCTGACCCGCAGGATTTGACGGAAATGCTGGGCAATTTGATGGAAAACGCCTGCAAATGGGCGAAGAGCAAGGTGGAATGCCGGGTGGTGCCGGCGGCTGGCGGCATGATCCGCATTGAGGTGGAGGATGATGGGCCGGGCCTGGCCGAGGGGCAGGATGCGGCGGCGCTGGCGCGCGGTGTGCGGCTGGATGAGGCAGCGCCGGGCAGCGGGTTGGGGCTGGCCATCGCGGCCGATCTGGCGGGGCTTTATGGCGGGACGCTGTCGCTCAATCGCGGCCGGCGGCTGGGTGGCATGCTGGCGGTTTTGGAGTTGCCCGGGCGGGTTTAAAGATTTCGCGATTTTCTCAATTTCATCCCGCCCTGCGATTAAATCACCACAAAAACACCGTCACGATTATATAAATTTCGATTTACGAATAATTATTGCGTCTTTTATTTAGTTAAAATTACATTGATGTTTAGTTTATGTTTTTATATATTTGACCAATGGATCACAACATCAATACAACAACGGCCCTCTGGTCGCCATCCAAGCCAAAGCGCTGGTTGGCCATGGCGGCCTATCCGCTGGTATGGGCGGTGAACCGGCCCTGTGCCGCATGGTTGGCCGGCGCGATCTATGACCTCGCTCTGCGCTGCAATGGCATCGCGATCAATTATCCGGGCCAATATGGTCTGACCGTGGCGGAGGAGCGCTTCCTCGGCAGGATCGCAGCCGAGATCACGGGCGGTGTGGTGTTTGATGTGGGGGCCAATGTGGGTACCTATAGCCAGGCCCTGCTCCGCCTCGTCCCCGGGGTGGAAATCCACGCCTTCGAGCCGCATCCCAACACCTTCCGCCGATTGGCCAAGCGCCTGGCGGGCGAGGAGGTCACGCTGTGCCATCAGGCCTTGAGTGATCACGAGGCCATGCTGGAACTCTATGATTTTGCGGCGGCGGATGGCTCTACCCAGGCCAGCCTCTCCCGCGCGGCCGTGGCGATCTTCGATGGGAACATCGTGGCCCATCCCGTGCGCACCACCACCATTGATGCCTATATGACCGCGATGGGCATCGAACACCTGGCCCTGCTGAAGATCGACACTGAGGGCCTGGACCTCAAGGTGCTGCAAGGGGCGCAGCAGGCCATTCGCGAGCGACGAATTGCGCGGATACAGTTTGAATTCGTGCCCGCCAACATCGCCACGCATACGACGATGCGTGACATCTTTGAGGCATTGCCGGGGTACCGGATTTACCGGCTATGCCTCAATGGCGCCCTGCTCCCGCTCTTCCCATACGAGGTCAAGCGGTGCGAGATTTATGTGACGCAGAACCTGGTGGCGCTGCCGGCCTGATATTCAGGCGGCAGCCCCCCCTGGCTCGGGCAGATTAGAGGCCTGTTGCGTGGCCAGCATGCGCACCACGGTCATGATGACGCTGCGGCATTTCGGGTCCGCGATGCCGCTGAAGGTCTGGATGAGATCGAGCAGATCATCGCCGCCGTGATGGGCAGGGGCGGGATGGCTGTTGGGGCTGAAGGTGGCGGCGGAGATCAGCCGGTCGGGCCCAACCTCAAGCGCGTCTGCGATGGCGATCAGCCGGCTGGCGGCAATGCGGGTGGCACCGGTTTCATAACGATGCAACTGAGCACCGGTGACGCCGACCATCTGGGCCAGATCCTTTTGCGTCATCATCTTGGCCCGGCGCAGTTCGCGGATTTCCCGCCCCACCGCACAATCGGAGCGCAGCGGGGTGCGCATGCGGTTGATGTGGGAGGTTTGGCCGCGCATCGAGGCCAAAGCTGTGAGGCGAGAGGCATCGGAGATGACAGGCGCGGGCCGGGGGGTGGCCTCGGCCGCGTGAAACGCGCTTGCGGCAGATAAGGCGGGGCCGGCCCCGCCATTGGCGTGCAGGGCGTTGAGGTTGGCACCATTGAGAGATACCGGATTGGGTGTTTGCATTGTAAATCCTCTTCCATTCAGTCAGAGTGAAAACTGTGGAGCAACACAGCAGGGCTGGATGCGTGAAGGATCATTCGGCTCCCCGGGTGCCGCCGTAAAGCGTTAAGAAATTAGCGCTTGCGAATACGGGAACTGGGCAGATGGCCTGGAATCTGGCTTGGATGATTTTAGCCACTGCGACAGATGCGCATTTCATTGCATGGAATGCGGTGAAGTGATTTTAAATGATCAAAATTCCTTGTTTTTGTTCAGAAATATAGTAGTTTTATCTATGCCTCACGCAGAATTTACTTTCAATTATCATGGGATTTTATGAGAACTATTTAGCGTTAAAACGCAATTTATCGTGTGTATCGCTGACAAAAGATTGACCATGGCGATGCGAAACGGCTCCAGCGGCCGCTATGTTATTGTGCAAGTCGAATTCAGAGGGTTTTGGGCCGCTTGTCGCAAGATTTCCGCCACCACGGCGCAATCAAGCCCGGGGGGATGCTCGGGCCGAACCGGACCCGGTGCCCGGAGGTGGTGACGCGCTGCCCAAACGCGCTGGGCTTCATCGCCGCCCAGGCATGGGCGCCAAGCACCTCGGGTCGCGCTTGGCGCTTCCATCACGCCCGGGCGCTCTGGCATGGTTGCGTTTACCAAAACCAGTGGCGACCAATCCGGCCACATATCAATTGAATTTTACAAAATAAACTTAATTCTCAATGAAATATATTTGAGTTTCTGGGTCACATGGAATAGGATATTATATTGCAGAAATATACTTTATAATTTCCGCTGTGGCGTTAGAATTTGATTTTGTATGGACACGAAGGTGATACCCATCTCTGAGCATCCCACCGAGATCGAAAATCTCGCCGCAGCCCCATACAGCTTGGCGGTTGAGACGCTCTCGCCCGCCGCCGCGGCCGAGCTTCTACAACGCCCCCGCAGCGGCGGACAGCCAGACGAGGCGGTGATAGCCCAATATCGCGGGGTGATGCGCTCTGGCCGGTGGAGCCTCAATGGCATGCCCATCATCATCTCCCGCCAAGGCGTTCTGCTCGATGGCCTGCAGCGGTTGCATGCTTGCATCGCCGAGGGCCAGCCTTTGCAAAGCGTCGTGGCGCGCGGGGTGGATGACGCTTTGCTGGCGATGATAGATCAACATATCCGGCGCAGTGCAAAGGATATTCTGACCGCCCGGGGGGCTGCCCATCCGCGGGCCTTGGCTGGGCTTATCACCCGGCTGATCCGGTATCAGGAAGCCCTTCAGGGCCTGCCCGCAAACAACGCCGCTCCAACCTGGCCGCAGGTTGAGGATGTGCTGCTCGCCTGCCCGGAATTGGAGGAGCTGGTGGCGGAGAGCCTCGCCATGGCCGGCTCCCCCCTGCCCGAACCCATTCGCACGGTTATTTTATGCATTGGCCTGCAGCATAGCCGGGCCCAAACACTGCGCATGCTCCAGGCGGTTTGGCGGCCGCATCGCTTTGATGCGGGTGAACCCGGCGCCGCCTTGCGGTTGGAAATCGATCGGGAGTTGCTGGCCGGGCATCGGACAATGGCCGGGCGGGAACGGCTCTTCGCCATCGCCCTGCTGGCCCTGCAAGCCACGCTCGAGGGCAGGAAGCTGCGCAATGTCACCTGGAATGACGGCAGCGAGCCTGGCCGGCCACGCGACCCCTTGCCCGACCTTCGAGCCAAATGGATGCTATTGGCCGGTAGGCATGCCCCCGCACCGGCATTGGCTGAGCCGGGGGCCATGCCAATCCTGTCATTCGAAACCATTGGGCCAGCCGAGGCGGCGGCCTATCTCCAGCACAGCCCGGCCATGGGCGAACTCAACAAGACCCATCTCGACGCTCTGACACGCGATATCCTATCGCGGCGCTGGATGGCCAATCCGCAGCCCATCTGCTTTTCCGCCAGTGGCCGGCTGCTCAATGGGCGGCATCGCTTGATGGCGGTGATCTCGGCGCATATGCCAATCGCAGGCTCCGTCGTGCGTGGCGTGGCGGAAGACGCCTACGCCACCTATGACCTGCAAAAGAAGCGCCCCCCCAGCTCAGCACGCTCGGGCGGGCATTTGGCGATGAAGCGCTTTTGGCCGCCATGGCCAATTTGCTCTGGCGGGAGGAACGTCGGCGCGCGAACACCCAATCCCGCACCGCGACGGCGGCTGAAATCCAGCAGATTTTGGCTGATTACCCGCGGCTGCGCGAATTGCGCGGCCTGGCGCGGCGCATGGTTGGCCTCGCCCGCGCCTCGGTCATTGGCTATTTCGCCTTTGTGGTGGAGCGCGAAGACCCGGCTTTGGCGGCCACCTTCCTCAGCGGGCTGGAAACCGGCGCTGACCTGCCGCGCGGCCATCCCATTCTGGCCTTGCGCAACACGCTGCTGCGCCTGCGGGGGGAGGAGGCCTCGCAGGAGCAGCAACTGGCAGCGCTGCAGGAGGGCTGGCGGCGCTTCAAGGCGCATGCGACTGAGGCTGGGCGCGGCGGAGCGGGACGGGCCGCAGCCCCTGCCCCAGCATCGCGGCCAGCCAGCCCGATTGTGGATGGCGCCATCGCCTCGGCCATCGCGGAGTTGCAGCGCCGCAAAGAGCAGCAGAGCATCACCGCGGCCTTCAGCCAGTTTGTGATGAGCCGCCCCAGCGAAGCGGCGCTGCTGCAGGAAACCGCACGCGTGGCCGCGCGCGGACTTGGTGCGGCCTATTCCAAGGTGCTGCAATATGACGGGCCATCATCATCGCTGCTGCTGCGCGCGGGTATCGGCTGGCCCGCGGAGGCGATTGGCCATACCAGCTTTGCGCTCGGCGCCGGCTCGCCCGCCGGCCTCGCCTTCACCACCGGCCGGGCGATTTTCAGCGATAATATCACGGCCGATCAACGGTTCAGCCTGCCGCCTTTGCTCAAGGCGCATGGAATCATCCGGCAGGTGAATGTGGTGATAGGCGGCAAAGGCGCGCCGTATGGCGTGCTGGAGGTGGATGACACCACGCCTGGGCATTATGACGGTGCCGATATCAGCTTTCTGGCGGCCCTGGCGAATAGCCTGGGCCTGGCGCTGGAATTGGCCCGAGACAGCGCCGAGCGCGATCATCTGCTGCTGGGCCGGGCGGCGGCCATGGCCGATTTGCAGCATCGGACGCGCAACAGCCTGCAACTCGTCCATACCGTTCTTACCCTGCAAGCCGATGATGCGGAGGACGAGGCGGCGCGCAGATTATTGGAGGCCAGCGCACAACGGATCATCACCATCGGGATGGTGACCGAGCAAATCCACCAGAGCGTGGAGCAGGAGGCGGTGGAGCTTTGCGGGTACCTCAAGGGCTTGGTGGCTGCCGTGCAGGATGGCTTGGCGGAGCTGGCTGAGGGCCGCTCCGTTGCGCTTGATGCCGGCAGCGGCTGCGTCTGGCCCGCCAAGCGGGCGGAATTGCTCGGCATCGTGATGACGGAATTGCTGACAAACGCCCTGCAATACGGCCGTGGCGCGGTGCAGGTGCGGTTTTTCGACATTGCGGCCAGCGCTAGGCTTGAGGTCAACAATCATGATGTCTTGCCGCCCTCTGCCATGCCTGCGGTGCAAGCCCGTGGCACCGGCCTGCGGATTGCCGCGGCCTTGCTGCGCGAGCATGGCGGGGCGCTCACGGTTCATCACACTGGCCAGGCCGAGCAGGCCGTGGCCGAGTTTCCGTGGCCGAGCGCGCCGCTCTGAGCCAGCATAACAAAGCTGACGCCCCAGATATGGGCCACGAGGCTGCAGGTGAGGATGGGGTTGGTGACGACCCGGCTGGCCTGGAGATTGTGCTGCTGGAGGATGACGCCATGCTGCGGGCGGCCATGGCCTTGGCGTTGCGGCGTTATGGGCTGGTCGTGCACGCAACGGGGTCGGCGGAGCAGGCCCGCGCGGTGTTGGGCGATAATGGCGCGATTGTCGGGATCATCATCGAAATTGCCGTGGGCGAGGGCCGCGCATTTTTGACCGATGTCAAAAAAGCCTGGCCACGGATGGCGATTGTGGTGCTGACTGGCCGTCCAGATTTTCTGCTGGGGCGGGTCAAGGGCCCGCACGAGGCGCATTTGCTGAAGCCTTGCCCGATGCAGCGGGTGGTGACGACGATGCGGGGCTTCATTGCCAGGCGGTGAAGCCCAGCACTGCATGTCAGGGGCTGAGCGCGGTGCGCGGCAGCGGGGCCAGCATATTCGTGACCGCCAGCCGCATTTTTTGCTGCGCAGGGCGCTCAATACAGTAAAATAATAGCACTGACACGCCGAGAGTGGCCGCTATATATACCGCAAAATCGTTCATATTTGGCGTTGATTCGACCAGTAGAAATTTTATCCAAATGGCGCTGGGCCCCTTCCAGCATTTCGGCAATTGGCGGGAGGTGCTGCCGCCCGATACCAGTTGGTTGACCTATTGGCAGGCGCGGCCACCCGCGCTTCGCAACACCATTCAGCGCAAGCTGGCCCGCGCCGAGCGGGACTACGCCTTCAGCCAGGAGGCAGCACCCGGGGCCGGGCTGGAGCGCGGGATCCGCGATTTCGTCGATGTGCGCGGCCGCAGTTGGAAACCCCAGGAGCCTTTCCCCGCCTTCGATGCCGCGCTCTTGCGCGCGATGGCCACGATCGGGGCGCTCAGGCTCGGCCTGCTGCGCGACAAGGATGGCCGGGCGGTGGCGGCACAATATTGGCTGGTGGATGGCGGGCGGGCCTATCTGCTCAAGCTGGTGCATGATGCCGCCGCCGCCGCCGCCTCGCCCGGCACCGCACTGACCGCGCTGATGATCCGCGGATTGATCGAGACTGACGGCATTCGCGAGCTGGATTTCGGCCGCGGCGATGA